>NZ_JAACYW010000080.1 GCF_015356825.1 Catenulispora rubra
CCTGGTGGGACAGCTACGTAGTGGTCAATCAGCGCTTCGCCGACGCCGCCGCGAAAGCAGCAGCCCCGGGCGCAACGGTGTGGGTGCAGGACTACCAACTCCAACTCGTCCCGGCCATGCTGCGCGAACAGCGTCCCGACTTGAGCATCGGCTTCTTCCTGCACATCCCGTTTCCGCCGGTCGAGCTGTTCAGGCAGCTGCCTTGGCGGACCGAGATCGTCCGCGGGCTGTTGGGGGCCGACGTCGTCGGGTTCCAGATGCCCGGCGGCGCCCAGAACTTCCTGTGGCTGACCCGACAACTGCTCGGTCTGGAACCGACGAGAGCGGCCGTCAGGGTCCGCAGCCGCCCCGGATCCGTACCGTTCGACGGCCGCCACGTCCGGGTCGGCGCGTTCCCCATCTCCATCGACGCCGCTGGCTTCCACAAGCTGTCACGGAAAGCCCATACCGCTGAACGCGCCCGGAAAATACGCGCGGACATGGGAGCTCCGCACCGGCTGCTGCTGGGAGTGGACCGGCTGGACTACACCAAGGGCATCGACATACGTCTGCGGGCCCTCCGCGAGCTGCTGGTCTCCGGGAGAGTGGATCCGGAGTCCGTGGCGATGATCCAGGTCGCGACTCCGAGTCGCGAGCGCGTGGGGCAGTACAAGGCCATGCGGCGCAGCATCGAGGAACAGGTCGGACGACTCAACGGCGAGTTCGGCCGGGTCGGACGGCCGATCGTCCACTACCTGCACCAGCCCATGGACCGCGACGAGCTCGTCGCGCTGTACTGCGCAGCCGACGTCATGGTCGTCACACCACTGCGCGACGGCATGAACCTGGTCTGCAAGGAATACGTCGCCAGCCGACACGACCTCGACGGAGTGCTGGTGCTCTCCGAGTTCGCCGGCGCGGCGTCCGAGCTGACCGAGGCCCTGCTGGTCAACCCGCATGACCTGGACGGTGTCGCACAGGCTCTGGAGCGGGCGGTGACCATGGACCCGGCCGAGGAGAAGGCGAGGATGCGGACCTTGCACCGGCAGGTGATGACCCACGACGTGGGCCGTTGGGCGCGGTCGTTCCTCGACTTCCTGGACCCCGACTCGGCCACGCACGCCGGCGGGGAGGCAGTGCACCAGTGACCGCCGAGTCGCTGCCGACCGGACTGCGGCAGGCCATCGACCGCATCGCGCGCGTGCCGCGGCTGCTCGTGGTCTGCGACTACGACGGGACGCTCGCACCGATCGTCGCAGATCCGGCGAAGGCGGTGCCGCGTCCGGAGTCGGTGCGGGCCCTGCTATCGCTGGCCGACCTGCCCGACACGACCGTCGGCGTCATCTCCGGCCGGGCGCTGCGCGACCTGGCCGCGCTGTCGGGACTGCCGGCCGAGGTGCAGCTGATCGGCAGCCATGGCGCCGAATTCGACGCGGGATTCGCGCACGAGCTGGACCACCAGGCGCAGGCGCTGCGATGGCGACTGGAGGCCGAGCTGGAACGGCTCGTCGGCCGTACCCCCGGTGTGCTGTTGGAGCTGAAGCCAGCCAGCATCGCGGTGCACGTGCGCCGGGTCGAACCGTCGGTCGGCGCATCGGTTCTGGATGCGGTCCGAGCAGGCCCGGCGCAATGGGAAGGCGTGCAGGTCACCGAAGGCAAGGCCGTGATCGAGCTGGCGGTCGTCGAGACCGACAAGGGCGAAGCCCTGGATCTACTGCGCCGCCAGGCCGATGCCACCGCGGCGCTGTTCGTCGGCGACGACGTCACCGACGAGAAAGCCTTCGCACGCCTCGCCGATCCGGACGTCGGCGTGAAGGTCGGTCACGGTGAAACCCTGGCCGAATACTCCATACCGGACACCGAAGACGTCGCGGTGATGCTGGACTATCTCCTCGCGGAACGACGCACGCGATACGTGTCAGGCTGAAGCGTCCTCGCCGGCGGCGAGCGACCGCAGGATCGGTCCGTACGTCGGGTCGGCCAGCGCGTGCGCGAACTGCGCCACCAGATAGTCCGCCGGGTTGCCGGTGTCGTACCAGCGCCCTGCGATGACCTGCCCGTAGACGGCGCGGGTCTCGGCGTACGCGTTGATCGCGTCGGTGAGGTACACCTCGCCGGTGCGCTGCTGCTCCCAACGGACGGTGGCCTCGTGCAGCTCCTCCACGATGCCGGGGGTGACGACGTAGCCGCCGATCGCGGCGAAGTCGCTGGGCGCGTCCGCCGGCTTGGGCTTCTCCAGCAGGCCCGAGATCCTCAGCAGGCCGTTGCCCAGGTCCTCGTGCACGACCGGGACGCCGTAGCGCTGGGACTCCGAGCGGTCCATCGGCATCAGCGCCAGCATCGGGCAGCCGGTCGCCTCGTAGGCGGCGATGAGCTGCTGCGCGCGCGGGACCTCGGCCACGAACACGTCGTCGGGCCACAGCACGAGCATCGGCTCGTCGTCGCCGAGACCGCGCGCGGCGTTCAGCACCGGGGTGCCGTTGCCGTAGGGGCCGTGCTGGTCCTGGTAGGTGATGTGGCCGGCGCGGGCGAGCTCTGCGACGTCCTCGACGGCCTGGGCGTAGGCGTCCTTGCCCGCGGCCTGGAGCTGTTCGACGAGCGCCGGGTTCGGACGGAAATGGTCCTGGATCAGCGATTTGCCACCGGACACCACGATGGTGATGTCCGTGATCCCGGAGGCCACCAGCTCGCGCACCGTGTGCTCGATCACCGGCCGGTCGCCGACCGGCAGCATCTCCTTGGGGATCGCCTTGGTCAACGGCAGCATGCGGGAACCGATCCCGGCCGCCGGGATCACCGCCCTGCGGATCGTCACAGCCACGCCGAAGTCCTTCGGATCGGGTCGGAACCCCGCCGGCGGCCCGGCAGGACATCTCGGACGCTACCAACGCCCCGCCCGGCAGCCGGGCGCGACACGCGTGAGCGCCGATGCCTTTGGGCCTTTGGGGCCCGGGGTTTTCGGAACGCCGTCGTCTCCATGTCAATTGTCATTCAAGACCCTGACAATTGCCAGGATTACCTTCCGGCATTCTTCGCGCGGCCGCACCCGCCGAGCCGACGGGCTCGCGTGACAACGGCATGATTCGGTGCGAACCACCCAGGTCGGGCGCTTCGGCCTGAGGTTGGAGCAAGACTGTGACCCTTCGCACCGAAGGCCGACCCGCCGGGGCATATGCTGCACTGGTCGCCCGGCCGTCTCGACTTGCATTGGTGTCGGATCCTCAATGACCGAAGCGCTCCCTCACGACCCGGTGGCGGCAGGTCGGCGCATGCCGCACCTGCCGTTGATCATGATGTACCACTCGGTGGGCGCCCGCCCGCACGACCCGAACAACCTGGCCGTGACGCCGGAGCGGTTCGAGGAGCAGATGGCGACGCTGAAGCGGCGCGGGCTGCGCGGCGTCTCCGTGGCCGAACTCCAGGCCGCCCGGGCCGCCGGGTCGGCGCGCGGACTGATCGGACTCACCTTCGACGACGGCTACACCGACGTCGTGGAGAACGCGCTGCCCATCCTGCAGCGCTTCGGCTTCTCCGGGACGTTCTACATCCTGGCCGGCCGCATCGGCGGGGCGAACGAGTGGGACGAGGGCACCCCGTGGCCGCTGGTCGACGAGGCGGGGATCCGGCGTTGGGCTGACGCCGGGTTCGAAGTCGGGTCGCACGGCTCGCTGCACGTGGCACTGGCCGACGCGGGCCCGGAGGTGCTGCGCACGGAGGTCGCGGAGAGCCGCGAGAAGCTGTCCGGCATCGTCGGGAAGCCGGTGCACGGCTACTGCTACGCCTACGGGTCGATGGACACCGCGGCCCGCTCGGCGGTCGCCGCGGCCGGGTACGAGCACGCCACCGCCGTCATCTCCCGGGAGTCGCTGGGACCGCACGCGCTGCCCAGGATCTGGATCGGCCAAGTGCACACGTCCAAACATATTCTTAAAATGCTCTACACCTACCGGCTTCATCGCCGTATTTCCGGCCGGCATGCCCTATGATTTCGAGGCCGCACGCCACCGACGGCACGGTGCCCGGACAAGTTCGACAGCTCGCGATCCGGCTGGCGGACTCTTGTCATCCGGTGCCCCCTGAGTACTTGCACCACGCGTAGCCCGCTGTATACCTTCCGCCTCAAGCCGATTTCGGCTACACGGGTCGAAGGCACCGCCGTCAGACCTTTCCCTTGGGGGGACACGAATGCGATCGCTGTCGGTTGTGATACCGGCTTACAACGAAGCCGAGAACATAGAAGACGTAATAGCTTCGATACCGGTTTCGCAGTTGGCTGACCTCGGCTGGTCCACGGAGATCGTGGTGGTCGACAACAACTGCAGCGACGGGACCGGGGATCTGGCGCGGGCGTGCGGCGCCGAGGTCGTGTTCCAGCCGGAGAAGGGCTACGGCAACGCCTACAAGGCCGGCTTCGCCGCCGCCAAGGGCGAGGTGATCGCCTCCGGCGACGCCGACCGGACCTACCCGTTCGACCACCTCCCGGAACTGCTGGCCGAACTGGAGAGCTCCGGCGCGGACTTCCTGACCACCGACCGCCTGCACTCGGCCAACCGGGGTGCCATGAAGCACTCCCACTTCTGGGCCAACCACGTCCTGAGCTTCGTCTCCCGGCTCATCTTCCGGCACGGCATCCGCGACTCGCAGTCCGGCATGTGGATCTTCCACCGGCACGTCTGGGCCGGCGTGGACGTCCGCTCCCCGGGCATGGCCTTCTCCCAGGAGATCAAGAACGCCGCGGTCCTCGCGGGCTATAAGGTGACCGAAACGCACATCGAGTACCGGGTACGCGGCGGCGACGTGAAGCTCAACTCGGTCCGCGACGGCCTGCGCAACCTGGGCCACCTGATCGGCCACCGGATCCGGCACGACGGCCCGGCGTCCGACGGGTCCTACCAGGACCAGGACGTCCCCGTCCGAGCCCGGGCCAAGGGCGTCCGGCTCCCGGCGATGCGTTCGGCGACCGTGGCAGAAGCAGAAGGAGCAACACCGGGATGCCAGACGACGGGCAGCGGCACGGCCGCCTGAGCGAGGTGTTCTCCCGGCTGTTCCCGGCACGGTCCCCGGAGTCTGCGGAGTCTGCGGCGGGGGCGGCCGGGGGTGGTTCCGGTGTGGGTGAAGGTGCAGGGCGGCAAGACGTCGCCGGGTCCCGCGGGCTGGGATCCGGACATCGAATAACGGCGAGCCTCAATGAGCCGGCGGCCTACGCGGACCCGACGGCCGACACGACGTTGTTGGGTCGGATCACCCTGTCAGAACCGACCGTAGAGCCGATGGCCGATACGACGTTGTTGGGTCGGATCACCCTGTCGGAGCCGACCGCAGAGCCGATGGCCGATACGACGCTGTTGGGCCGGATCACGCTGTCGGACCCGACCGCAGAGCCGATGGCCGACACGACGTTGTTGGGCCGGATCGACCTGTCGCCGCCGACGGAGCTGGCGTCCGATCCTGATTCCGGTCTGAGCGCCGACGATGCCGACGACGCCGATGACGCCCCGCCGCCCAATCCCGCCGACCGCATCGACATCCCGGACGTCTACGCCGACGACGACGCGCCTCCCAATGCCACCGACCGCATTGACATCACCGAGGCCTACGCCGACGTCCCCGACATCGTGGCCGTCGATGCCGATGACACCGTCACCGACACCGACACCGACGCTGCCGGGCCGACCCCGCCGTGGTCCCTCAGTTCCTTCGTCGACCGGCACCGCCGACGGCTCACGATCGTCGCGGCGGGCGTCGCAGCCGTCGGCATCCTGCTCGCGCTGCCGCCGGTCCGCACCCAGCTGCGGGACTCGTTCACCAAGCTGCCGAAGCCGTACACGGCCCTGTACTTCACCTCGCCGCCTCAGGTCGACGGCACCGTCCTGACCGTGCCGGTGAGCGTGCACGCCGTCGACACCGGCGCGAAGGTTTTCAGCGTCCGGGTGTGGACCGTCGACTCCAAGGGCTCCGTCGACAACAGCAAGACCACCGACCTCAAGTGGGACGGCCAGGCGCTGAGCGCCGTCGTCACCATGCCCGTCAGCCCCCAGTCCGACTACGTCTGGGTCTCGCTCGAGAACAGCGACCAATCCCTCCACTATAAGATCGCGGCGGCATGACCGAGCAGAGCTCCCCCGAGCACACAGCCCCCGTCCGCTCCACGCCGGGCAAGCGCCGACGCGTCGTTCAGGTCACTCCGAACTACCCGCCGCTGCTCGGCGGTGTGGAGCGGGTGGTGCAGATCCTGGCCACCGGGCTCGCGACCCGCAACGACGTCAGCGTCGTCACCACCGACCACCAGGCGGGCGGCGTGCCGCGCCGCGTCGTCGAAGCGGGCGGCGTCAAGGTCCGGCGGCACAGGTCGCTGACCGTCGCGCACACCTCGCTGGCCCCCGGCATGTTCGGCTCGCTCCTGCGCATCCCGCGCGGCACGGTGGTCCATCTGCACTGCTCGACGGCGGTCGTGCCCGAGCAGGTCTGGCTCAGCGCCCGAATACGCGGACAGAAGTACATCCTGCACTTCCACATGGAGGTCGACGCCTCCGGACCGCTCGGCCGGCTGCTGCCGTTCTACAAGAAGCACCTGTTCGGCCGGGTTCTCCGCGGCGCGGCCGGTGTCATCGTGCTCACCGAATCGCAGCGCGGCTTCCTGGCCGAGCGCTACGGCGTGGACCCGGCGAAGGTCTACGTGGTCCCCAACGGCGTGGCCGAGGAGTACTTCCTGCCGCCGCGCACACCGAGCCCGGAGCAGACGGCCGCGTCCGGACCCGAACCGCTCCGGCTACTGTTCGTCGGCCGCCTCGGCGCCCAGAAGAACGTCGCCCGGCTCCTCGACGCGATGGCACTGGTCACCGAGCCGGTCCGGCTGCGACTCGTCGGCGACGGCGAGCTGCGCGAGGATCTGGTGGCGCAGGCGACCGGACTCGGCCTGGACGACCGCGTGGAGTTCGCCGGCCGCAAGGACGGCGACGACCTGATCAAGGAGTACGCGGCCGCCGAGCTGTTCGTCCTCCCCTCGGACCGGGAGGGCATGGCGCTGGTGGTGCTGGAGGCCATGGCCGCCGGGCTGCCGGTGCTGGCCACCGCCGTCCCGGGCAACATCGAGACGGTCGAGGACGCCGGGGTGCTCGTCGAGCCGACCCCGAAGGCGCTGGCCGCCGCGATCGACGCGCTCGCCCGGGACCGTTCGGCGCTGGCCGCCCCGGCAGCGGCAGGAGCGGCACGCGTCGCCGACCGGCACTGGGACCAGGTCGTGGCGGCGGTCGAGAACGTCTACGAGCAGGTGGGATTCTGAACACGGAGACTTGGAACGGCAGGACGGCGCTTCTGGCCAGCGTCGTCCTCGCCGGGGTGACCGCCTCCTTCGGCGCCTACTACCTCCCAAGCCTGCTGGCCACCCTGGCCGGCCTGTGGCTGATCCTCGGCGCGCCGACCGCGCTGTGGCTGGGTATGGCACAGCGCGTGGTGTCCCGGCTCGACTCCGCGCTGCTGGTCGCCTTCGGCTTCGCCGTGGTCACCGACTTCATCGTGCTGCTGTTCGTGAACTTCGGGGCACCGCTGGTCGGGTACTACCGGCCGCTCGCGACCGTGCCGCTGGCGGCCGGGTTCGCGTTGGCCAACCTGCTGATCGGCGCGCTGTCCCCGCAGTGCACCGTGGACTGGGACCGGATCCGGCGCCTGCGCCCGGAAGGCCTGCGGGTCGTGGCCGGCTACGGCGCGCTGTGCGTGGTCCTGGCCGTCGCCGGCGCCACCCGGCTGAACAACGGGCTCGGCCCCGCTGTCAGCATTCTCGCCTACACGGCGATCGCCGGGCTGCTGGCCCTGCTGCTGATCCGGCACGAGCGGTACGCGGTCGAGGTGCTGGAGCTCGGAGTCTTCCTCGGCGCGGGTGCCCTGCTGCTGCTGACGTCGCTGCGTGGGTGGCTGATCACAGGTCACGACATCCAGGTCGAGTACGACGTCTACCGGCTCAGCCTCGGCAGCGGGCACTGGGCGATCTCGAACTACCGGTCCCCGTACAACGCCTGCCTGAGCATCACCCTTCTCCCGCTCGCGCTGACCAAGCTCACCGCGTTCTCCGCGGCCGGGGTCTGGAAGATCGTCTTCCCGCTGATGTTCGCCGTGGCCCCGGTCGCCCTGTTCCGGTCGGTCCACAACCTGGCCTCCCGACAGGTGGCGCTGCTTTCCTCGGCGCTGTTCCTGACGTTCCCGACGTTCTTCACCGACATGCCGTACATGGCCCGCCAGGAGATCGCGTTCGTCGTGCTGGGCGCGGCGGTCGTGGTGATGACCGACCGGCCGGCGGACATCCGGCTGCGGCGCTACGCGCTGATCCCCCTGCTGGCCGGGATCGTGCTCGCGCACTATTCGACGGCTTATGTACTGGTGATGGTTCTGGGGTCCGGGGTGGTGGTCACCACGGTCTGGCGCCTGCTGGACCGGATCGGCGAGCGGCGACGCAGCCGCGGCGTCCCCGGGGTCGCCGGCGTCCCCGGGGCCGCCGGGGCCGCCGCCGAGAGCCAGACCGCTGACACCTGGGACTACGGCGACTGGGACTACGGCGACAGTCTGGACAAAGCCGACGGGGTCGGCGAAACCGGCAAAGCCAGCGAAATCAGCGGGGTCGGCGCGTCTGCCGCCCTCGCCGCAGAAAGCCAGGGCAGCCAAGGCAGCGAAGGCGGCAGCAGTGGAAAGGGCTGGCTCGGGCGGCTCTCCGCAGCCGTCCGGAACCCCGGCGGCCCGCCGCCGAAGCAGGTCCTCCCGGCGTTCCTCACCGTCTGGCTCGTCGCCCTCACCGCCGTGCTGGCCGTGGGCTGGGCCGGTCCCGCCACCCACACCAGCGGGCAGTTGACCAGCACGCTGACCGCCGCGTGGAAGGAGGTCATCGGCCGCACGTCCGACGCCGGCTCCGCGGACACCTCCAACAGCCTGGTCGGCGCCTCCAACATCACCGACCAGCAGCGCATGGCCGCCTACCTCGCCGAGACCCGCGCCGCGACCACGAAGGACCGCGACCAGGGCAACCTGTACCCGCAGGCCGTGATCGACAAGTACCCGACCCCGATCACCTCGATCCCGGACCTGCGGCTGACGGCCGTCGGCAGCGGACTGCAGAGCCTCGGCCTGCCGGTGGCGAGCCTGAACGGTCTGGCCCGCTTCGGCATCGCCGCAGCGATCCAGCTCCTGCTGCTGCTCGGCACGGCCGTCACCCTCCTGGGCCTGCGCTACCGGCGGGTCGGGTCCGAGCTGACCCCGACCCGGGACCAGGCCGCACTGGCGGTGGGGTCGATCGGCGTCCTGGTCATACTGACGCTCGTGCCGCAGCTCACGGTCGACTACAGCGTCCTGCGAGCGCTCCAGCAGGGCATCTTCTTCTTCGGCCCGTTCATGGCCGCCGGCCTGCTCTGGGCGCTCCGCTGGTGCGGCCGGTACCGGACGCCGGTGCTCGCCGCGGTGATCGCCGTGATGGCCGTCGACCTCACCGGCGTGGTGCCGCGTCTGACCGGTGGCTATCAGCCCCAGCTCGCGCTGTCCGACGCCGGCGCGTACTACGACGCGTACTTCCCGACCCCCGAGGAGATGGACGCGGCCGCCTGGCTCCAGAGCACGTACGATCGATTGCCGCCCGATGCGCGGCAGACCATGAATCTTCAGACCAGCCAGGACGTCCAACAGCGGATCCAGACCGTCTACAACGGCCCGGTCGCCACCACGGTCGACCCGCTCTGGCTGCAACCGGGGAGCTACGTCATGCTCGGGCACGCGGAGGTAGACCAGGACCGGGCGTCCATCGACTATCGGGGCACGGCGGTGCTCTACGTTTACCCGACCAGTCTGCTCGAAGATCTGAAGGACAAGATCTACGTCAGCCCCGGAGTGGAGATCTACCGATGAGTGACAACGCCGCCGGACCACTCAAGGTCCTGCTCGTCTGCCATTACTACCCGCCGCATCTGGGGGGCATCGAGAACGTGGTGCACTCCGAGGCCCGCTACCTGACCGCGGCCGGGGTCCAGGTGACGGTGCTCACCAGCGGGGACCGGAGCAGCGTCACCGACGAAGACGGCGTCCGGGTGGTACGGGTCGGGGCCTGGAACGGGTTGGAACGCAAAGCTGGTTTGTCGTTCCCGGTCCTGGGACCGAAGCTGCTGCGCCGCGCGATGCACTGGGCACGGTGGGCCGACGTCGTGCACATCCACGACGCCTTCTATCTGACGTCCTGGGCCGCGCTCACCGCAGCGAAGCTGACCCGCACCCCCACGGTGGCCACCCAGCACATGGCGCTGGTGGATTACAAGCCCGCCGTGCGCGTGGTGCAGCAGGCCGTCTACGCGACGGCCGGACGGCTGCTCATGCGCGACGCGCGGTCGGTGATCACCATCAACTCCGACGTCGCGGCCTTCGCCCGCGCCTACGGTGCGCGGCCGGAACGGATGCGCCATCTGCCGAACGGCGTCGACACCGAGCTGTTCCGGCCGGTCCGGGACGCCGCCGAACAGGCCGCCGAACGCGAGCGGCTGGGTCTGCCGCAAGACGGCGTGCTGGTGCTGTTCGCGGGGCGGTTCGTGTCCTATAAAGGTTTCGACCTGTTGCTCGCGGCGGAGGATCCGGGCTACCGGCTGGTGTTCGCCGGCGGACCGGCCGAGGCACTCGCCGGCGCGGCGGACTCCGTCATCTACCTCGGCTCCCTCGCGCCCGCCGACATGGCCGCCGCCTACCGGGCCTGCGACATCCTCGCCCTGCCCTCGACGGCCGAGGGGTTCCCGCTGACCGTCCAGGAGGCGATGAGCTCCGGGATGGCCATCGTGACCACCGACTTGAGCGGGTACTCGGTCTATGAGCTGGATCGGGATCGCGTATCGTTGATCGACCGAGACGCGGAGACCCTCCGCGCCCGGCTGCGGGAGATCGCCGCGGACAGCGAGTTGCGCCGGCAGATGGGCAAGTACGGCCGGGAATACGCGGTGGAGCGGTTCGCATGGCCGAAACACGCGTCCAGGCTGATCGAGACGTACCGTTCGGCGATCGGCCCGAGGAAGAGTTCCGCCGACCGGGGATGACGTATGAGGACGATGTACCGGCCCGCCGCTGAGACGCTGATGGTCGCCGGGCTGTTGGGCTGGGCCTATGTGGCCCTGATCGCGGTGCTGCGGCCGCACGTGCTCAGCGAGCCGATCGCGGCCGTGCTGCCGATGCGGCGCGACACGTTCGGGGCACTGAGCCTGATGCTGTCGTTCGGATCCGCGTGCGTCCTGCGCGCCCGGACCGGCAGATTCTGGACGCGGCGCCCCGGTCGGCCCGACACCGCCGAGGCCGGGCTGGCCGCGGTCGGCGGTTACGCGTTCCTGGTGTGGGTCTACCTGTGCCTCAACAACTTGTTCCACCCGGAGACCACCGGGTACCGGCTCACCCACTTCTGGGAGCACCCGTCGGAGGGCACGACGGCCGTGTTGTGCTTCCTGTTGTTGACCGTCTGCTTGTTCGGCCTGCGGGTCCGTAAGGCGCGGCATGGCTAAAGGGCGCCGCAGGCGGGGGGCCGCCCCATCAGACTCCGACATCGCGAGATCCGACTATCCGGACACCGACGGCTCGGGCCTCGAAGGTGACGACACCGACGACGCCGACGGCGCGGGCGACGCCGAGGACGCGGGCGACGGCGCTCGCGCGGGCGCGAAGATGCTCCGCAACTCGCTGTTCCTCATGGCCTCCGCCGGCCTGACAGCGGGCATCGGCTTCATATTCTGGGCGCTCGTCGCCCACATCTACAGCTCGACCCAGATCGGCCTGGCCACCACGCTGCTGTCGGCGATCTCGCTCATCTCCTTCCTGAGCACCCTGGGGTTCTCGGCCACGATGATCCGGTTCCAGGCCACCGGCGAGGCGCGCAACCGTCAGGTGTCGGTGATGCTCGCGCTGGTGGCGGGCGCCAGTCTGGTGGTCGGCACGGGCTATGTCCTGGCCATGAAGCTGATCTCGCCGGATCTCGGCTTCATCCGCGACAAGCCCGTCTACGCCCTGATAGTGATCGTCGTCTGCGTCTTCGCCACGGTCAACCTGGTGACCGACTCGGTCTTCATGGCCGCCCGCATGGCCGAGTACAACACGCTGGTCGACGGCATCATCCAGAGCCTGGCCAAGCTCGCGCTGCCGGCGTTCGTGATCGGCATGGGCGCCATGGGCATCGTGACGGCCTCCGGAGTCGGATACGTCGTCGCCACCCTGGCGTCGTTCTACTACATGTACCGGAAGGTCGGCTTCCGGTTCTCCTTCCGGCTCGGCGGCACCCGGATCCGCGAGACCGCGAGCTACTCGGCGACCACGCAGTTCTCCTCGCTGCTCAACCTGATACCGCAGCTCGCGCTGCCGATCATCACCCTGCGCTGGCTGGGGCCGGACGACGTCACCTACTACTACCTGGGCTCACAGATCGCGGCCCTGCTGTCGACCGGCTCGTACGCCATCGGCAACGCGCTCTTCTCGGAGGGCGCCCACGACCCCGCGCAGATCCGCAACCTGATGAAGCGGTCCGCGAAGATCATGACCGCGGTGATGATCCCCGGCGTCGCGGTCGTGATCCTGGTGCGCGAGCCGCTGCTGAGCCTGTTCGGCAGCAAGTACCCGGGCCACGCGCAGGGACTGTTGACGATCCTCGCGCTCGGCGCGCTCGCGGTCGCGTTCCACACCTGGGCCAGCAGCGCACTGCGGATCACCGGGCGCATGAAGCCGCTGCTCGGCAGCAACATCGTGTACATGGTCGCCACGCTGGCGCTGGCGCTCGGTTTCGCGCACCGGGGCCTGAACTGGATCGGCTGGGCCTGGGCGCTGGGGAACCTGGCCTCGGGGCTGTTCGCGGTGGCGTTCGTGCCGGGGGCGCAGATGGTGGCGCCGGACGCGGACTACGAAGACGACGAGGCGCTGGAGCCCGACGAGGACCGGATCCCGGCCGGTGTCGGCGCCGCGGAGCCGCGCAGCGTGCCGCGGGAACGGCCCCGGCCCCGGCAGAGCCCGTGGGTCGGTGTCGGCGACTCGACCGCGATCACCGAGCCGATGTTCTTTCCGTGGAACCGTCCCGAGGTACGGGGGCGGAGCGACCGGTTCGAGCAGTACGGCGCGGACGACGGCGGCTCCGCCGCGCCGCGGCCGTACGGACGGCAGAGCTGGCAACCGGCGCGGGCCGGCGGCCTGCGGGTGCGGCCCCGGTCGATGCCGCGCCAGGCGGGACCGGAACATCAGGATCCTGTGACAGGACGGGCCGGGTCGGGGGGCGGGGCCGGATCGCCCGGCCGGACCGCGCCGCCGGCGTCGCCGGAGGAGGAGACCCAGATCCTCCGGCCGATCGTCGTGCCCGAATCGTTCTTCCGGCCCGAGCCCAAGGACAAGGACAAGGCGGACGACGCCCGGCAGCCGCCGGAACGATGACGAGAATTCGATGCCGAGTGTCCGACAAGATCTGCGTCAGCCCCGGAGTGGAGATCCACCGATGAGTGACAACGCCGCCGGACCACTCAAAGTCCTGCTCGTCTGCCATTACTACCCGCCGCATCTGGGCGGCATCGAGAACGTCGTTCACTCCGAGGCCCGGTACCTCACCGCAGCCGGGGTGCAGGTGACGGTACTCACCAGCGGGGACCGCAGCAGCAGCACCGACGAAGACGGCGTCCGCGTGGTGCGGGTCCGGGCCTGGAACGGGTTGGAGCGCAAGGCCGGGGTGCCGTTCCCGGTCCTGGGACCGAAGCTGCTGCGCCGGGCGATGCGCTGGGCACGGTGGGCTGACGTCGTGCACATCCACGACGCCTTCTATCTGACGTCCTGGGCCGCGCTCACCGCAGCGAAGCTGACCCGCACCCCCACGGTCGCTACGCAGCACGTGGCGCTGGTCCACCACGATTCGGCCGCCGTGGGTCTGGTCCAGAAGGCCGTCTACGCGACGGCCGGACGGCTGCTCATGCGCAGCGCGCGGTCCGTGTTCACCATGAACTCCGACGTCGCGACGTTCGCCCGTGGCCTCGGCGCGCCGTCGGGGCTGGTGCACCACCTGCCGAACGGCGTCGACACCGAGCTGTTCCGGCCGGTCCGGGACGCCGCCGAGCAGACCGCCGAACGCGAGCGGCTGGGTCTGCCGCAAGACGGCGTGCTGGCGCTGTTCGTCGGGCGGTTCGTACCCAAGAAGGGTTTCGATCTGTTGCTCGCGGCGGAGGATCCAGGCTACCGGCTGGTGTTCGCCGGCGGACCCGCCGAGGCCCTGGCCGGGGCACCGGAATCCGTCATCTACCTCGGTTCCCTCGCCCCCGCCGAGGTGGCCGCCGCCTACCGGGCCTGCGACGTCTTCGCCCTCCCGTCGACCTCCGAGGGGTTCCCGCTGACCGTCCAGGAGGCGATGAGCTCCGGGATCGCAGTCCTCACCACCGACGACAGCGGATACGCGGCCTACGACCTGGATCGGGATCGCGTATCGCTGATCGACCGAGACGCGGACACGCTCCGCGCCCGGCTGCGGGAGATCGCCGCGGACACCGAGTTGCGCCGGCAGATGGGCAAGTACGGCCGGGAATACGCGGTGGAGCGGTTCGCATGGCCGAAACACGCGTCCAGACTGATCGAGACGTACCGTTCGGCGATCGACCCGAGGAATGCCTCCGCCGACCGGGACCCGGATCGGGACCGGGGATGAACCAGCCACAACCACCACACCCACCGCACCCCAGCCACCCACACACAGGCCAAAAGCGCCCAAAAAGGGCGCTTCTGCCAAGAGCACCGCTAAAAGCGCCGGTTCGCCACCTGGACCCCCACCCACGCCAGGTGCTTGATCCAGGTCACCGTCACGCTCCACTCCAGCCGCCGGGCCGCCGCCAGCTTCTCGCGCCGCAGCAGGCCGCTCTGCGGCAGGATCTTCGCCCGGTGGCTGAACTGCCCCCGATGCACCCGATAGCGCACCAGTTCCTCCGTCAGCCCGCCCATCTCGGCCCGGCCGAGGATCCGGAGCCAGAGGTCGTAGTCCTCACAATGGACCGCGGCCTCGCGGAAGTCTCCTGCCTCCCGCAGCACCTCCGGCCGTGCCATCACGGTGGACATCGTCACCGTGTTGAACAGCAGCAGGCGGCGGGCCAGCGCGCCGTACTCGGCGGGGCAGCGCAGGGGCCCCAGGTCGGCGCCAGTATCGCTGTCGAAGCGGCGGGCCCAGGTGGCGAGCATCCCCAGGGTGGGGCGGCGGTCGAACTCGGCGACCTGGCGGGCCAACCGCTCGGGATCGCAGAGGTCGTCCCCGTCGCAGAACGCCACCAGGTCGCCCCGGCACTCGGGGAGACCGGTGTTCCGGGCCGCCGCGGGGCCGGAGCGGGGGCTCCGGGTGAGGACGATCCTGATCCGGTCGGCCGGCAGCACGGCGGCCATGCGCCGATTCGCTTCGCAGTCGCCGTCCAGCACCAGGACCACCTCCCAGTCCTGGAAGGTCTGCTTCTGGATGGAAAGGAGCGTCTCCTCGAGATGGCGCTGACGCGGGGCGACCGGGATGAGTACGGAGACCCGCGGCGCCGCGCCGGCGTTCATCGTGGCTTCTTCGCGTCGGCGATGATCTGCTGCAGAGCGGCGAACGAGGGCCGGTAGGTTCCGTCACCGCGCCGCAGCCCGAAGACCAGGTGGTCGGCGGGCACGTCCTGGTAGGAGAACCAGAAGAAGGACACCACGTTCGGATACGAGGACAGCACCTCCACCTCCCGCCGGGCCTGCTGTACCTGCGTCGCCTCCTGCGGCGCGACCTGGCTCGGCGGCCCCCAGATCAGGGCCGGGATGTTCTCCCCGGTCTCGGTGATCCAGATCGGCATGTGCGGGACCCCGGCCTGGTTCAGCGCGGCGATGATGCTCGTCGGCGTCTTGCTGATGGCCAGGAAGGTGTTGCTGGTCGCCGGGTCGCCGGCCGGGTAGGGGTGGTAGCTGATCGCGTCGACCAGGCGCAGCGCGCCGGCCTTGTTCACCGCGGTGATGAAGTCGTACGGGGCGATGTACGGCGCGCCGGGGCTCGGATGGTCCGCCGCGAGGCC
Organism: Catenulispora rubra; assembly: GCF_015356825.1. Lineage (GTDB taxonomy): Bacteria > Actinomycetota > Actinomycetes > Streptomycetales > Catenulisporaceae > Catenulispora > Catenulispora rubra. The sequence continues at coordinate 16,008 of NZ_JAACYW010000080.1, forward strand.
GCCCATGAGGATGTAGGAGTGCGGGTCCGCGGCACGGATCGCCGCGGAGACCGTCACCAGGAGCTTGGCGTAGTCCGCCGCGTTCGGGACCGGGGCCCAGGCATCGATGTTGGGCTCGTTCCACACTTCCCAGTAGTGCACGCCCCGTGCCGAGAAGCGCGCGACCGCCTGCTTCACGAACTTCGCGTACACCGTGTTGTCGGCAGGCGGGCAGGCGGCGGTGTCCTTGCAGGCCGCCTGGCGCGCCCACGGCGGCGGGAAGTCGAGGGTGGCCAACACCTTGATGCCACGGGCGTTCGCGCCCGCCACGACGTTGTCGAACTTGGAGAAGTCGGGCGGGTAGCCCGCTTCGCCCTGGTAGTCCTCCCAGCCGAAGTCGACGCGGATGTAGTCCATCCCGAGCTTCTTGGCGTCGTCGAGCGCGGTCTTGAGCTGGTCCGGCGTGTCGAACGTCAGCGTGTCGCTGTAGTCCAGACCCCACTTCATGGCGGCCAGCTGTGCGGGGTCGGCGGTGCTCGTGGTCGACGCCGTCCCGGGGACGGAGCCGGACGCGGAGCCGGAGCCTGCGCCTGCCGGCTGGGTCGCGCCGGACGCGCTCGTGGCGGTCGAAGGCCCGCTCGGGGAATGGCCGAACGCCGTGGGCTGGCCGGGGTCGCCGCCGGACACGGCGGTCGCGATGCCGGCGCCGATGATGACCGCGGCCGCAGCGGCCCCGATGAAGGTCCAGTGCCGTCGCCTGCTGTTCACCATTATGATTTCGGGGCCGGTGGCCGGCTGCCCTTCGCTCCCCTCGCCCGGACTTCGTCGTTTGGCGGATCCGGTCGGTGACCGGGAGCGACCGGGAGGCCGCCGTCCTCGCGGGCGCCCATAATAGGGGACTCCGCTCGCGAGCGTTCATGGTGTCATGGTTCGGCGTCTTCAGTGTGACCGCGCTGATTCTCGAACCCTGGCGGTTCGCACCCCCTGTCGGTCCGAGGATTGCGCGGCACTGGTGAGAATTCTGCACATCGTCAACCTGGGTTTCGAAGCCGGCGGCGCGGAGAAGTTCGTCCGCATGCTGCGGGACGGCCAGACGGCCCGGGGCCACCAGGTCCGGGTCGTGGCCCTCGACGCCCCCTCGGGCGGCCGGGCCGTCTTCGCCGACGACCTGATCCCCGAGGTGGCCGGCAACCCGCTCGGCAAGCTGGCCGGGTTCGTCTGGCACCGCCGGGCCTACCGCGGGGTGCGGCGGATCATGCGGGACTTCCGGCCGGACCAGGTCCATCTGCACACCATCGGCGGCTTCAGCCCGGCCGTGTTCCCGGCCACCCGCGGCGCGGTGCGGATCCTCACCATCCACGGCCCCGAGGACTGGACCAGGAAACTGCTGCGCTGGCAGGTCGCCGACAACGCCGGCCGGATACCGCTCGGCGCCCTGCCCCGCTACCTGCACCTGCGTCTCCTGATGCGGCCCGCCTACCTGCTCCTCGGACTGCGCCGGATCGACGGCTTCGCGGCCCCGAGCCGGTTCGTCGCCGAGCTGATCCGGCCCGACGCGGGCCGGGTGCCGATCCGGGTGATCCCGCACGCCGTGGACCGGGTCTTCACCCCGGCGCCGGTCTCGGAGGTGTGGCAGGCGGCCTACGTGGGCCGGCTCAGCCCCCTGAAGGGCGCGGACGTCCTGCTGGAAGCCTTCGGCATCCTGGCCCGGACGCAGCCGAAGGCGCGGCTCGTGGTCGTCGGCGACGGCCCGGACCGGGCACGCCTGGAGGAGCGCGCCGCCGACCTGGTGGCGGCCGGGACCGTCGAGTTCCGCGGCTGGCTGGCGCCGCCGCAGGTCGCGGAGTGCCTGCGCGGCTCGGCACTGCTGACCGTGCCGTCGACCACCCCGGAGATCTTCGGACTCACCGCCCTGGAGGCGCTCGGGCTGGGCCGGCCGCTGGTCGCCAGCCGGATCGGCGCGCTGCCGGAGCTGGTCGGGCCGGACAACGGGCTGCTGGTCGCCCCCGACGACGCCGCCGCGCTGGCCGAGGCGCTGGCCGAGCTGCTCGGCGACGCCGAACGGCTGGCGCGGCTCGGGGAGGGCTCAGCCCGGCGCGCCGAGGCGTTCGGTCTGGACCGTTGTCTCGACGAGTACGAATCCTGGTATCAAGAGGCCGCCGCGGCCCGGGGGCGTCGGTAGCACACTGCGCGTCCTAGCAGGCCACTACCTGCGGCGGAGGCGGTTTTCCGCGACCTGCCACAGCGTCCGCGCACCGGTCAGGAAGAACGGCGCGAGGTCGTCGCGGGCGAACCAGGCGACCTCGTCCGCGGAACGCATGGAGGACAGCCAGGAGCGCACAGACAGGCTCCCCTCCCGGCGATAGGCGAGGGCGGCGATCGGGTCGTAGTTCTCGACGACCAGGGTCCGGCCGGGCACCGCCGCCCCGGCGGGCACCTCGCGCCCGGTGAGGTCCAGGTGCATGGCCCGGACGACGTCGATGCCGGCCGAGTCCTGGAACAGCCGGAACTGGGCGCCGAGCCGGGGATTGAGGTCCAGGAGCCGGTAGCTGTCGTCGCGCGGGTCCCAGCGGTAGTCGAGGTCGACGGGCCCTCGGTAGCCCAGCCCGGACAGCAAGGCGACCGCCTCCGCGCGCAGCCGCTCGTTGGGCACCCACCGGCCGTAGCTGGTCAGCCCCGCGTGCGCCGGGAAGGAGCGCTCTTTGATCCCGGTGTGGCCGAACAGGCAGCGCGAGGCCGCGTCGAAGTAGCCGTGGAAGAACCAGTCCTGCGGCGGGCCCGCCGGCGCGGGCGCGAGGTACTCCTGGAGCAGCAGGCCGGTGTCCGGGCCGCCGCCGGTCGCCCGGCGGGCCCGCTCGACCACCGCGAGCATCTCCTCCGGGCTGCGGACCACGGTCGTGCTCGGCAGTCCGGCCGCCCGGTCGGCGGTCCAGGGCTGGTTCACCTTGGCCACGACGGGATATCCGCAGGCGTCCGCGAAGGCCGCGGCCTCGGCGGCGTCCGCCGGAACCGTCGTCGCCGGATGCGGCACCCCGGCGACGCGGCAGATCTCGGCGAGCGTCGCCTTCCCGGCCGCCCGGCGCGGCAGGTCGGCCGGCGGGTCCGGGAACAGGTACCGGGAGCGCAGCTTGTCACCGTGCTCGGCCAGCAGGATCGCGCCCGCGTCGTCGGTGGTCACCAGGACCGCCGGGCCGGGCAGCCGGTCGGCGAGCCGGTCCAGCAGCTCGATCACGTCGTCGGGATGGCTCCGCTCCGGCATCGGCGACACCCTCCGGCAGGCATACCGGGACACCCCGGCCGGCGCGAACCGGTCCTCGCGCATGGCGTGGACCCGGACCCCCAGCCGCCCGAGGCTCCGGATCACCCCGAGCCCGCCGTGGTGGAAGACATTCCGGTCGAGTTTGAGGAGCACGGCGTCGGTCGCGGTATCCGCATCAACCGACGCTTTCAGTGACATGGCAACCATCTTAGGTAGAAGGTCAAGGCAGTCCGCGTCCCTTGCGAGGTCAGCGCGGAAGTCTCGGCGCGACGGTGCGGGCCGCGAACGCGGACCCGAACACGAAGCGCATGGACGGACCGAACGTCGCCGCCGAAGCCAGCCCGACGGCGAACAGCCCGGGCACCGAGGTGTTGAAGCCCCCGCCGAGGACCGGCGGGCCGTACGAGCCCCGCATCCCGCGGACCTGGCCGCGCAGCTCCTCGCCGAGCATTGTGAACTTCCGGACGTCCACATCGAACCCGGTTGCGGCTATGACGTGATCGGCCACGAGCTCGCGGCCGTCGGACAGCTCCAGCCGGAGCGCATCCCCCTCAGGCTTGGCCGAGGTGATCTCGGTACCGGTGCGGAGGTGTTCGGCGTCGAACGACTTGTCAAAACGGTCGTGGATCCACCACGAACCTTCCGGACCGAGCGTCCTGCGGACGACCTCCATGCGGTATCCCCTGGGCAACCGCCGGAACAGCTTCGGCAGGCTGCCCAGCACGATGTTGTAGTAGCCGGGCCCGAGGCCGTTCTCCGGCCGCCGGAGGTGCTCCCACAACGTCGCCGGACGGTCGCTCGGGAGGTTGTTCCACGCCAACGCACCGGTCCGCGCCACCAACGTGACATCGGCGCCCGCATCGTCCAACAGCACCGCGATCTCGATCGCCGCCTGCCCCGCGCCGACCACGATGATCCGCTTGTCGGCGAACCCGGACAAGTCGTTCACCGCGCTGCTGTGCAGCACCTGCGGCGCCTCGATCCCGACCAGTGCCTCGGGGAAGCGCGGGAAGGGCAGGAAGCCGGTGGCGAGCACCACCGAGCGCGCCCGCACCGAGGATCCGTCGGCCAGCGTCAGGGCGAACAGCGCGCCTTCGCGGTCGACGCGCAGGACGTCGGTCTCGTGCAGGTCCGGCGCGGTCTGCTCGCGGAACCAGCGGCCGTAGTCGACGAACGTCTCGATGGGTGTGGGCACGCCGTGCGCGTACGGCAGGCCTTCGAGGTCGCAGTACGCCTTCAGCGTGTACTGGTCGCGGGGATCCGACAGGTGCGAGGCCCAGGGCTCGGACTTGAGCTTCATGCCCAGCGGCATGTGCTCGGCCCAGGCCCGCATCGGCGTGCCGAACACGCGGGTGCGGGTGCCCCGCGCCTTGGCGTGCGCGGCCACCGAGAGACCGTAGGGCCCGGCACCCACCACGGCTGTGTCGAGGACCTCTGTACCTGTCATCGCTTCTCCTTGTTCGGATCCCGCAGAACCTGTCCCCAGGTCTCGCGGACGCCTTCTGCCATGCATCCGGGCACGCCGACGGTCCCAGGACCGTCCCTGCTCGAATTCAGTGCCGACGTTCCGCCCCCAGACCCCCTCGACCAGCGCGAGCCGCCCCGCCGGCCGGGCCGGCCGGGCCGGCCGGGCCGGATCGGTGGTCGATCCGGCCGGCAGGCCTGGAGTCAATGCGGGGCGACATCGCGGTGTTCTGGAGATGAAGATACCGGTCAGCGCGCTGGATCAGTGCGGCAGGACATCGTAGCCGCGCTGGATGTAGTGGTGCAGTTAAACGGCTGGGAGGCCGGCCGCGCAAGTGCGCCACCTGCCTCCCGGGGTAAGCCCGGTCGGCTTCTCCCGACTTCCGTTGATGACGGCAGGATCGGATCGGCGTCGGATCAGGGTCGGATCGGGATGGGATCGCGTTCGAACCGCAACTCGGATCGTGCGCAGATCAGGGCCCTGTCAAATCGGTGTTCCGCCGTTACAGTGACCCCCGCCTGCACCTCACGACCGCAGATGGGGCACCCGTGGATCTCTCGCGAAGCCGGCGACGTCTCGATCAAATACCGCGCGAGCTGTACGCCGCCGCCGGATGGCTCGTCACCCGCGCCGCCCTGTACCTCGCCGCCACCGGCCACGCGCCGAACCCGTGGCGCGACGAGGAGAACGCCGACGTCAGCGTCGTCTTCTCGCGCTGGGCGCAGGTCCTGCACGGCGGCCACTTCCCGCCGACGAGCGACGTCTCCTGGCAGTACCCGCCGGCCGCCGCCTGGGTGATGCTCGTCCCGCGCCACCTGGCGCGCTGGATGGGCGTCGACTACGCCTCGGCGTTCTTTCGGCTCATGCTGCTCGTCGACCTGCTCACCACGGTCCTGCTGGTCCTGCTCGCGCGCCGGTACGGCCGCTGGTCCGGGGTGTTCTTCTGGCTCGGCGTGATCCCGCTGATCGGGCCGATGGTGCTGGCCCGTTTCGATCTGCTGACGGCGCTGAGCGTCGCAGCGTTCTGTCTCAGCCGGTCGCCGCTTCTCGCCGGGGTGTTCGGCGGATTCGGCGCCGCGCTCAAGGTCTGGCCCGCGGTCATGGCGCTCGGGGTCCCGTGGGAACGCCGGCGCCTGCTCCGAACGGTGCTGGGCTTCGTGACGGGAGCGACCGTCGTCACGGCGGGCACGATGCTGCTGCTGCCCGGCGGGACGGGATTCCTGCACGCCGAGAGGGGCCGCGGTCTGGAGATCGAGTCCGTGGCGGCGTTCCCGTTCCTGCTGATGGAACACACGGGGTCGCACCGCTGGACCACCGGCCAGTCATCGGGATCCATCGAGGTCTCCGGGCCCGGAGTGAAAGCCGTCGCGGGGCTCATGATCTGGCTGTCGGCGGCGGGCCTGATCGCGCTGACGGCCACGGTATGGAGGTTCCGATCGCGCCGCCGAGCCGCGTGGGCGGTCGAGATCCCGCTGGTCGCCCTGCTGATCCTGCTGGTGACCAGCCGGGTGCTCAGCCCGCAGTACATGATGTGGGCCGCCGTCCTCATGGCAGCGTGCCTCTGCTACCCGGACCATCGACAGAAACGCGCCGCGCGCTACCTCGTCGCGGTTGTCGCGCTCACCACCCTGGACTACCCGATCGGCTTCTTCGACCTGATGAACGGCGCCCCGAGCGGTCTGGAGATCGTCTCGCTGCGCAACGCCGCGCTGGTCGTCGTGCTCGCCGTCGCCTGGTACGGACTGCTCAGCCGCGACCACAGCACCGATGCGGGTACGGGCACCGACACCGATGAAACTGAAGACACCATGCTCGTGGAGGACGCGTCCGGCTACCCGGCCTGAAGCCGGTGCTCTGCCACGCGCCGGGGGTCGGGCCACCGGACGTTCGTGGCCCAGCCGAGCCGCTCGAACACCCGGATCACGCCGGCGGACAGGTCGATTTGCCCGCGATCCACACCGTGCCGCGCGCAGGACGGGTCGCTGTGATGAGTGTTGTGCCAGCTCTCCCCCATCGACAGCAGGGCCAGCGGCCAAAGGTTCGTGGCCCGGTCGTGCTTGCGGGTCGCGAAAGGTCGCGTCCCGAGCAGGTGACACAGGGAATTGACACTCCACGTCACGTGCTGGAGCAGGAACACCCGGGCCAGCCCGGCCCATATCAGGGCCGTGACTCCCGCGGTCCAGGCGAAGTCGCCGATCATCCAGCCGGCCAGCGCGGGCAAGGCCAGAGAGGCCACACACAGCGCCGGGAACAACCCCGAGACGCGGCGCATGGCCGGTTCGGCCACCAGGTCCGGAGCGAAGTGGTCGACGTCGGTCGGGTCGTCGCCGAACAGCCAGCCGAAGTGGGCGTGCGCGAGGCCGTGCAGCTGGCCGATCGGCCCGGTGCCGTACCGGTACGGCGAGTGCGGGTCGCCGGGCCGGTCGGTGAAGGCGTGATGCCGCCGGTGGGTCGCGACCCAGCTGATGGCCGAGCCCTGGAAGCTCATCGATCCCGCGACCGCGAGCACGGTCCGCAAGGTCGGCGCGGCGGTGAAGCTCCGGTGGGTGAGCAGCCGGTGGAAGCCGACGGTCACGCCGAACCCGGTCAGGAAGTAGAAGAAGCCGGCCAGCAGCAGGTCGACCGCACCGACGCCTCTCCCCCACAGCAACCACACCGCGGCGACGAGCCCGGCCAACGGCGCGACGACGAGCAGCGCCGTCACGGCCACCTGGACCCGGCGCTGGAGGGGTGTCGTGGTGGTCAGTGGATGGCCGGGAAACGGCTCGACGCCGTCATAGGGAATCGCAACCATGGCGATACACCTCACAAGCGAATGCAGCGAGGCGGGTCACGGGACCGGCGTGAGGTCTAGACCTGATCGGAAACTCGGTCGGCTGCGATGAATGAGTCCTTCGCCGACAGTCTACGCCCCGAAGAACCCCTGGCGGGAGGCCTGCCAGGGGTTCTTCCCATGAACTGTCAGTTCACTGAGACGTCACTGAGACGGTCCCGGCTTCCTGGGCCGCCTCGGCGGCCAGCGCGGCCTGCGCCGCCTCCCGGCTGCGCCGCCGGCCCGGGATGACGACCAGCGCCAGGATCAGCGCGGCCACCCCGAAGTAGGCGGTGGCCACGAATCCGGCCTTGAACCCGGCCGTCATCGCAGCCTGCTGCGACGCGCCGACGGAGTGCGAGACGATCACGGTGGTGACGGTCGCGATGCCGAAGCTGCCGCCGATCTGGAACGCGGCGGCGTTGAAACCCGAGGCCAGGCCGGCGTCACGGCGCGCGATCCCGGACAGCGCCGCCGCGGAGCATGCCGTCGTGCCCAGGCCCAGGCCGGTGCCGAACACGGCGAGCCCGGCGAAGATGCTCCCGTAGGAGCCGCCGTTCTGCACCGCGTGGACGAGCAGCAGGCTGCCGCCGACGAGCAGCACCGAGCAGAGCGCGACCACCCGCCGTGAGCCGAACCGGCCGATCAGCCGCTGGCCGGCGAATGCGCTGACCAGGGCCATCGCCGGCAGCGGCGAGCCCTTCACGCCGTACTGCAGCGTGGTGTAACTGAGCCCGCCCTGCGCGTACTCCGCGGCGCACAGCGACAGGCCGAACACCCCCATCCCCATCGCGACCGTGGCCAGGTTCCCGCCGACGAGCGAACCGGAGCGCAGGATCCGTACCGGCACGAGCGGGCTCTCCACCCGGCTCTCGATGATCGCGAACAGCACGAACAGCGCGACGGCCCCGCCGAACATCCCCAGCGTCTTGGACCCGGTCCAGCCGTTGTCCGGGGCCTTCGTGACCGCGTAGACGATCAGCAGCAGGGCCGCGGTGCTGGTCAGGGCGCCGACCACGTCGTAGCGCCGGCCCACCGACAGGTCCCGGCTCTCGGTCAGCAGCATCGGCCCGGCCACCAGCATCGCGGCGGCGACCGGCACGTTCATCAGGAAGATCCACCGCCAGCCGAAGTGCGAGACCAGCTCGCCGCCGATGATCAGCGCGGCCGTCGCGCCGAGCCCGGCGATCCCCTGCCACGCGGCGAGCGCCTTGTTCCGGCCCCGGCCCTCGGGGAAGGTCGTGGTGAGGATGGACAGCGCGGTCGGCGCCATCATCGCGGTGGCCACGCCGTGCAGCGCGCGTGCGGTGATGAGCACGTCCCCGTTCGAGGCGAACCCGGACACCAGCGACACGGCCAGGAACAGCGCGGTGCCGATCAGGAACAGCCGCCGCCGGCCGAGCAGATCCGCGGCCCGGCCGCCGAGCAGCAGCAGACCGCCGAAGGTGATCAGGTTGGCGCTGATCACCCACTGCGCGGCGCTCTGCGTCATCTTGAGCGACCTGGCGATCGTCGGCGCGGCGAGGATCACCGCCTGCGAGTCGAGGATCACCATGAAGTTGGCCGCGCACAGCAGGATGAGCGCCGTCCAGGCGCGGGGATCCAGACGCGTCCCGCCCCGGGACCCGCCTGTGGTCTGATCGACGTTCACGGTGCCGTCTCCTTCGGATCGACGTGACAGACCCCGATCACGCCGGTGGCCGGGGGTACAGGTTCATCGTTGGGTCCGGCCGCCGGACGGGCTTCGCTGAGATTGCGGGCACTGAGCAACGGATGGTGTGGCGTCGGCGGAGACGACGTGCGGGTCGGCCGCGCACAGTGCGCGGCCGACCGGGGCTTCAGGGCTTCAGGGCTTCAGGAGCCTGTTCAGCCGACATCGTCGGGCTCGCCGCAGTGCCCTGACTACGACTGCTGCACCGTCCGCAGCGAGCCGGTGGACCTGCCGGTGCGCTCCCGCAACAGCACGCGCAAGGTGTTGGCCTGCTCGTAGCCGACCTTGCGGCTGATCACCTCCATCGACAGGTCCGTGGTGCGCAGCAGGTGGGTGGCGCGCTCGACCCGCAGGTCCTGGACGAACTTGATCGGTGAGGTTCCCACCGCGCGCAGGACGGCTCGCTGGAGCGTCCGCTCGCTGACGCCGAGGTGCCGGGCCGCCACCGGGATGCTGACCGGCTCGGCGATGTGGTCGCGGATCCAGCGTTCGAACCCTGCGACCAGCGGGTCGCTCTGGGCGAGCGCGCTGGGGATGATGTACGGGGCCTGCGACGGCCGCTCGTCGACCACGAGGTAGCGCGTCACCAGGTCGGCCACGGCCGGACTGGTGTCGCGGACGATCGCCAGCGCCATGTCCAGGTGGCCGAACGCGGCGCCGGCGGTGGTGACGCCGCCGTCGCGGACGACCATCGCGCCCTGGTCGAGGTGGACCCGGGGGTAACGGGCGCGGAAGGACGGCGTGAGCCACCAGGTGGTGGTCGCGCGCAGGCCGTCCAGGACGCCGGCCTCGGCCAACAGGAAGGTTCCGGCACACGCAGTGGCGACCGCCGCGCCCCGGGCGCGGGTCTCGAAGACCAGCTCGCGTTCGGACTTCGTGCCCTCGCCGCTGACGAGCTCGATAAGGACGTCGGGCTCGCGCTGATTGATGGCCGGCACAATCAGGAGGTCGGCCCGTTCGGCCACGTCAGCGGACTGACACTCGATGACGTGCCCGGCCGCCGTCCGCACCTGCTCGTGGAAGCCGACCGTCATGACGTGCCAGCGCGGGGCCTGGCTCAGCTGCCCGGCCATCGCGTTGGCGGTGTCCAGGACGTCCAGCACCGACGCCAAGCCGGAGTCGAAGGCACCCTCGCAGACCAGAACCGCGATGTCCATGTCGGAAATCCTATCAACGATGTCGTTTCCGCCACTGATGGCGCGGCGGGTCGGCGACTTACGGTCGTGGTGCGGCCGGGAACACCAGGCCGCGCCGGATGGACGAAGGGAACACCATGAAGATCGGTCTGCTGGTCCGGATCGAGGCCAAGCCCGAGTTCGCGGACCAGGTGGAGAGCGCGCTGCGAGGCGCGCGGCAGCTCGCCGACGAGGAGCAGGCGACGGTGGCGTGGTTCGCCTTCCGCCAGTCGCCCACCGTCTTCGGCGTCTTCGACACCTTCGACGACGAGGACGGACGCAAGGCGCACCTGGAAGGAAGGATCGCCGCGGCGCTCGGGGAGATGGCGCAGACGATGCTCGCCACCGCGCCGACGATCGCGGAGGTCGACCTGCTCGGGGTCAAGGTGCCCTGAGCACCGACGAGCACCGACGAGCGCCGGGCGACGACGCCCGGCGGCAGCTCGTCGAGCAGACAGGCTGCTCGCCCGATGACACCCGCCGCACTCGCCGCGCCGGTCACGGCAGCCGGTAGGGGTCGTCGGCGGGCAGCCAGGCGTCCGGGGCGCGAAGCGCCCGGTCGTCCACGCCGGTGGCGAGGGCTTCGACGGCGGCGAGGACGGAGGGCCGTTGGTCGTCGCGGCGCCAGACCAGGGACCAGGTCCAGTAGATCTTGGGGTCGACGACCTCGCGGCGCGTCAGGTCCGGGGCCGGCGGCGTGGTCTGGCCCTTCGGGGAGTTGACCACCGGGCGGCGGATGCGGCGTACGTGGTCGAAGAAGGCGCTGCCGGTGATGCCGCCGTTGGCGATGCGGACCGGCTTCGCGCCGGTGGCCTCGCACAGCTCGCGGGCGAAGACGTTCCACGACGCCCAGGACGTCTCGTCGCGGTCCAGCAGCACGCAGGTGTCAGCCGCCGCGATCGGGGCGTCGTCCTCCCCCGCCGCGACTGCGTACAGCCGGTCCATGCCGAGCAGCCGGGCGTTCAGGCCCCGGCGCTCCAGGTCTGCGCGCTGAATCCAGCACACGGCCAGGTCCAGGCTATGGTCGGCGACGCGCGCCGCCTGCGCGTGGGAGGGCGCGACCCACGTGTCGACGTGCACGCGTGAGACCGCCGACAGCCGGCGTTCGAGGTCGGGCGGCAGCCAGTTGACATAGCCGAGCCGCACCGGAGCCGCACCGGACAGCAGCGCCGCCGTCCGGTGCAGCTCCTCGGCGCCCTCCACGACCTGCTTGGCCTGCGCGAGCAGCGCCGCGCCGACCGGCGTCAGCTTGACCGAGCGGCGGTCGCGGTCGAACAGCCGCACCCCCAGGTCACGTTCCAGGGCCTTGATCTGCTGCGAGAGCGAGGGCCCGGCGATCCGCAGGCTCTCGGCAGCGCTGCGGAAGTTGAGCTCCTCGGCCACCGCCAGGAAGTACCGGAGCTGACGCAATTCCACGCCTCCGATCCTAGGTCCGACCGGCATCGGCGCGATCGCGCGACAGGCCGGCCCACACCGTCGCGGCGACGACGGCCGCGGCCAGCACCACCACGGCGGCCCACACCAGCGCCTGCCGATACCCGTGGTGCAGCGCAGGGGTGACCGCCAACGGCCCGAGGATCTGCCCCACCGAATACCCGGTCGTCAGCACCGCCGCCGAGCGCGCGGAGCCGAGCTGGTTCCCGATCCCGAGCGCGAGTTGGCTGATCGCGACGAACGTCGCGCCGAACAACACGGCCGAGATCAGCGCGGGCACCACGCCTGCCGCGAGGGCGGGCAGGACGATGCCGAAGCTCTGCAGAAGCAGCGCGCCGGCCAGGAGGCCGGGAGTGCTGAAACGACGTCCCAGCCCGGCCCACCACGCGGCCGACGGCACCGCCGCCAGACCGACCAGCACCCAGGCCCCGGTGCCGACCCAGCCCGGCGAGGACTGGCTGATGGCGGCGACCAGGAAGGTGCCGGCGATGATGTAGCCCAGGCCGTCGAGGCTGTAGCTGACCAGCAGCGCTGTCTGGAGGCGCCGGTCCTGTGGGGCGCGTTCGGGCTTCTGCGGGACCCCGGCCCGCTGGCTCGTAGCCCGACCCGGCGCGAGTTTCCAGGCGACCGCGCCAAGGACGAGCGCCAAAGCCGCCGCAGCCCACCACGCGGTACGCCAGTCTCCCGTGCCGCGCACCACCAGCACCGCCGCACCCGACAGCGCGATCCCGGCGCCGACCCCGCCGAACCCCCACCCGGCCAGCGAGGCGCGGTGTCCGTGGAGCCCGTTCAGCAACGCATGTACCGCGATCACGAATACGACCGCGCTCGTCGCGCCTGCTGCGAGCCGCAGAATCCACCACCAGGCCACTGATTCACCGGCGGGCATCAGCGCCAGCGAGGCGACCAAAGCAAGCAACGAACACCGCAGCGCCACGCGCGATCGCGCCACCACGGGCACAGCGGTGCACAGCAGCGCCCCGGCGAGATACCCGGCGTAATTCGCCGTCGCCAGACCCGCTCCGGCCGACGTGCCAAGCCCGGCCTGAGCATGCATCAGCGGCAGGATCGGCGTGTAGACGAAGCGTCCGACGCCGACTGCGGCAGCCAGAGCCGCCGCCGCACGCAACGTGTGCGACAGCGAGGAATCCGGCCCCGCATCGACGCCATCGACCGGCGCCTCCAAGGTGCCGGCATCGCGGAGTATCAGGACGCACCATCCAGCTTGCCCGGGTCGTTCGGGTGCGAGACCAGCGGCGTCACCGTCAGCGACATCCACGGCCGCAACGGCAACGTCCCGAGCACCTTCTCCTGCAACTCCTGCTCGTCCCCGGCGCGCCACACGCCGATGCTGCGCAGCTCCCCCTCCGGACGCCACAGCCGGAACAAGTGCCCGGACTCGGCCAGCTCCGCGGCCCGAACGGCCTCGGCGGCCCGCCGCCGATCGACCTCCGCCGGCTCGGTCCCCTCCGGGATCGCGGTCGTGATCTCGACCAGAAACTCTCTCATCGCCCGGCTCCTTCGCCACGACGCCACCCTGCGGGCGCCCGTGCGGCCAGATTCCGCCCGGAATCCGGCGCGTCGCCACGACCAGTTTCCAACCTCGTGTGAGGTGCAGACTCCCACCGCAGGTCAGAGCATGCGTTCTCGCCGCGGTCGGAGAGCCGCCGGAGTGGCTTTTAGTTGACCGGTCGTCTAGCTTTGCTGGCAGGGGCAGGCGGTCAGCCCGCCCGTGACAGTCGCCTGACAGTCATCTGATCCCCGTCATCTGATCAAGGAGATGGACCATGAGCATCGACACGGACGGCCGCAAGGTCGCGGTCATCACCGGCGCCTCGCAGGGCATCGGCGCCGGGCTGGTCGAGGGCTACCGCAAGCACGGCTACGCGGTCGTGGCCACCTCGCGCGGCATCGAGCCGTCGCAGGACCCGGACGTGCTGACCGTGCGTGGCGATATCGCCGACCCGGCGACCGCCGAGCGGGTGATCGCCGCCGCGATCGAGCAGTTCGGGCGGGTCGACACCCTGGTGAACAACGCGGGGGTGTTCGTCGCGAAGCCGTTCACCGACTTCACGCTCGCCGACTACGAGCTCGTGACCGGCGTGAACCTCGGCGGTTTCTTCCGTATCACGCAGCTCGCCGTCGAGCGGATGCTGGCCCAGGGCGGCGGCGGTCACGTCGTGCAGATCACCACCAGCCTGGTCGACCACGCCGACTCGGCGGTCACCTCGGTGCTGGCCTCGCTGACCAAGGGCGGCCTGCAGTCGGCGACCAAGGCGCTGGCCATCGAGTACGCCGGCCGCGGCATCCGCAGCAACGCCGTCGCGCTGGGCATCGTCAACACCCCGATGCACCCGGCCGAGTATCACCCGACCCTCGCCGCGATGCACCCGCTCGGGCGCATGGGCGAGATCTCGGACGTGGTCGAGGCGGTGCTGTATCTGGAGCGCTCGCCGTTCGTCACCGGCGACGTGCTGCACGTCGACGGCGGACAGAGCGCAGGACGCTGACAACCGGTCCCAGGCGGAGGTTCACCATGAGCATGAGCACCATGAGCAAGACATTCCTGATCACCGGGGTCTCCAGCGGCCTGGGGCGGGCCTTCGCGGTCGCCGCCCTGCAGGCCGGGCACCGGGTGGTCGGCACGGTCCGCGACCCGGGTCAGATCCCTGCCTTCGAAGCGCTCTCCCCCGGCCGCGCCACCGGGCTGGAGCTGGACGTCACCGACGACGAGCGGGTGCTGGCGACCGTGCGGACCGTCGAGGACCGGATCGGCCCGATCGACGTGCTGATCAGCAACGCCGGCTACGGCGTCGAGGGCACCGTCGAGGAGTCCTCGATGGCCGACCTGCGGCGCCAGTTCGACGTCAACGTCTACGGCACCGTGGCCGTGGTGAAGGCGGTCCTGCCGTCCATGCGCCGCCGGCGCAGCGGCCACATCTTCACCATCTCGTCGATGGCCGGACGCACTGCCCTGCCCGGCGTCGCGTTCTACGGCGCGAGCAAGTTCGCCATCGAGGGCTTCTCCGGCTCGCTGGCGCAGGAGGTCGCAGACTTCGACATCCGCGTCACCTGCCTGGCGCTGGGCGGCTTCCGCACCGACTGGGCCGGGCGGTCGATGACCCGGGTCCCGCGCACCGTCGCCGACTACGACGCCGTCTTCGACCCGATCCGCGCGGCCCGCCAGGCCAAGGACGGCAACCAGATCGGGGATCCGGCGCTGGCCGCCGCGGCCGTGCTGAAGCTCGTCGACGGCGACGACGCCCCGGTGCACCTGGTCCTGGGCAGCGATGCCCGACAGCTGGTCGAACAGGGACTGAAGCGGGCCAGCGACGAGCTGGACGCGTGGGCAGAGCTGACGAAGTCGACCGACTCACCGCTCGACACCCTGGCCGGCTCCGAGATGAGCCCGATCTCCGACTGACATCGGCACCGACACCCGCTATACGACGAGCGCGGATTGCATGGCCTTCTTTCGGGCCGATGCGATCCGCGCTTAGGCGTTGAGCGGCGCAGGCGTTATAGGCGACACAGCGCGCGCCCCGAGCAGCGCGAGGCAGTTCGCCCACAGCGTGTCCAGATGCTGCGTGTCGTTGTAGAGCTTGGCGAACAGGACCTGGCCCTCCAACTGCGCGACCACCGACCGCGCCGCCTCGCGCACGTCGGTCACGGTCGCCTCGCCGCGTTCCCGAGCCTCCGTAACGACCTTCTCCACCATCTCCACCTGCACCTCGAAGATCTCCTGGAGGCGCTTGCGTATCGGCTCGGTCTGGTTGCTCAGCTCCAGGGTGAGGTTCCCGAACATGCAGCCGGAGACCGTCCCGCAGCTCCGCTGTCCCGCACGCAGCCCGGCCTCGGTCTCCACAAACAGCTGCCGCAGTCGATCCAGCGGAGGCAATGCGGCACTGGCGTTGCCGCCGAGCACGCGCTCCCAGTCCGCACGCTGAAGGCGCCAGTGCTCGTCGAGAACGGCGAGCGCCAGCGCCTCCTTGGATGCGAAGAAGTAGTAGAAGCTGCCCTTGGGCACGTCCGCGGCCTTGCAGATCTCCGCCACGCCCAGCGCCGAGTACCCGTTCAGCTCGATCAGGGTCTGTGCGGCGTTGAGGATCTTCTCTTTGGCATCGCTGGTCCTACCCACATGACCAGTTTACGACCGGTCGTCTATCAGCTGCCCGGCGGCGGCGACACATACGGGAAGTGGTCGAGCAGCGGCCCCGCCTCAAGCCCGGACGAGAAGTCCTGGTTCACCACCATCTTGATGATGTTCGACGCGATGTCCTCGGCCACGCCCTTGCCGTTCTTCGTGTCGTGCCACGGGTTCCAGCAGGCGAAGGTCCCCGGTACGAACGTGATGACGTTCGGGAGCAGCCTGTCCGCGGCCCATGCGCCGTAGGCCCGCGCGGTCGGGAAGGCGTGCGGGCCCTTGTCGTAGGTGCCGCCGGCTTCGACGACCGCTGCGATGTTGTCGCGCACCTGGCCCCAGATCCCGGAAGCGGGGTCGGTCGCGGGGTTGTCCGGGCGGCCCAGCAGGTCGATCGCCGGGGCGGTGGAGTTGTAGTCCTTGACCTGGGCCGAGCCGCCGGCGAAGTCGAAGAAGGTGGTCATGTTGGGTGCCCCGGCGCGCTGGAGCTGGACCCAGGTGTCGTGCCCCTGGTCGAAGTACGCGGTGGTGGCCCAGAAGTTCAGCGGGCCCGGCCCGGTGACCTCGACCGGCACTTCGAGCACGAAGGAACGCACGCTGGTGTTCGCGAAGTCGTCGTGGGCCGGGCGCAGCGCGTCGAAGTCGGGGAAGGTGCCGGTCGCCAGCGCCTTGGTGGTGGCGACCGGGAAGGGGATGAAGTTGTGGAACGGGTCGCGGCGCTGTCCGGCGAAGAGCTTGATGCCGTGGTGGCACTCCACGACCTCCCCGACCGGGCAGTGCGGCGGCGTGATGATCCGGCCGGTGGCTGTGCGGTCGGTGGCGGCGGCTCCGGTCAGCTGCTCGACCCGCACGTGCTGCCTGCCGTCGGACCCGATCGGGAACGTAGCACGCCAGGTGATGTCCTCGACGTAGTCGCCGTCGGTGTCGACCTTGAGCTCGTACCTCGCCGCGGGGTTCCAGGGCTGGCCGTGGATCGGCGAGGTGTTCATGCCGAAGACCGTGCGCGGACCGAGCGGGCCCGCCGCGCCCGCGAAGCAGAACGCGTCGGTGATGTCCTCGGTCTCGTCCTGGGGGTAGTCGAAGTGGTGCGACATTGCTGCTCCTAGCGGGCCGGCGTGCGGCGGGAGTACGGGTTGCGGGAGAACGGCTGCAGCGCGAGCACGAAGAACCGGTCGCGGTAGGGGGCCTCGTCGGTGGCGCCGAACTCGGCGTACATCCACAGCACCGGCAGCTTGGCGGCGTCCCACGCGACATGGTCGGCGCGGCCGTCGGCGTGCAGGACGTTGTACCAGCCGTGCGTGAAGCCGGACAGCACGGCGACCCGGCTGGCGGCGCCACGGCCGGGGATGACGGAAGCGTCGACCGTCGTGCCATCAGCGGCGATGACGTGCGGCCACACGGAATCGGTGCTCGCGAGGTGCGGGCGCCGGTAGTAGTCCAGCACCGACACGGCCCTGACACCCTCGGGCAGGACCAGACGGGTTCCGGGCGCGAGCAGCGGGGCGTGGTAGCGCCGCTCCCTGCCGGAAACCAGGTCATCGGCAGCGGGACTGATGGCGGGATCGGCGGCGGCATCGGCGGCAGTAGTCAGGCTGCTGCCCGACCCCATCGAAGTGGCGGCCGCAGCGGAGCCGCCCTTCCCGAAGCCGTACACGACGGGAAGGGCGGCGATCCCACCGAGAACGCCTCGCCGGCCGATCAGTCCGGCGCCTTTGGTGCGCACCGGCTGCGGGCGTCCTCGTGGGTCTTTCGCGTGGGGGGAGATCAGCGACATGCGCCAAATCTAAGATCCAGCCCGCCTTCGCATCAGCGGCAAATGCGACATCTTCGATGGGCATTCCGACTCGGAGAGGGCGCCGGTCGGCGGTGCCCGCAGGCTGGACCGCCCCTCACGGCGTGATGGTGACCGAGCTGGCGTTGGACACGTTGGTGATGTGCGCGGCGGCCAACGTCGTGGCCGGGCTGGAGCTGCCGGACGGGACGATGTTCTGCAGCCTCACGTTGCTGATGGTGCCGCCGGGCAGGCCGGTGATCCGGCTGGCGGTCTTGTCGGCGGCCCGGAGCTTCACGTTGGTGACGTTCACGTTCTGTATGGGGCCGACCCCCGCGGACTCCGTCATGAAGGCGAGCCAGCACTGGTTGCCCGCGTTGTTGAAGTCCAGCCGCTCCACGTCGATGTCGCTGAACGTGATGCCGCTGGCCGGCACGGTCCCGTACTTGTGGTCGATGCCGACGGCGACCGCCGCGTCGTAGACGACGACCTGCTGGAAGGTGATGTTGGACTGCGGCTGGTCGACACCCTGGCCGACCTTCACCGCGTAGCAGTACGTCCAGCACACCAGGTCGGTGAAGGTCACGGTGTCCAGCGGCTGCGGCTGGCCCGGCACCTGGCCCGTGATGTCCGTGTTCGAGGCCCACGTCTTGGTGCTGAAGTTGTCGTCCAGGCCGATGCCGATCGCGTGCGTGACGCTGACGCCGCTGGACTCGGTCACGTCGACGCCGTCGTTCTCGCCCATGTCGAACCGGTTGAAGACCTTGAGGTTGGTGAACGTCACGTTCGACGACCGGAGCGGGATGACGCTCCAGCTGCTGGACTCCCGGAACGTGACACCGTCGCAGGCGAAGCCGTTCACCCACACCGGCACGAGCAGGTTCACCCCGAGGTTGCTGGGCCCCAGCGACGCCATCCCGTTGCCGTCGATGACGCCGCGGCCGTAGAGGCTGATGTTGGAGGAGTAGAAGTCGGTGCTCACCAACCAGGTCAGGTCCCGGTTCTGCGAGCTCTTGTGCCCGTCCACGGTGTAGTGGGCGGCGTCGCCGGTGTACCGCAGTACCGCACCGGGCTCCAGGTAGAGCGCTGTGTTGCTCAGCAGCACCAGGTTGCCGACGTTGTAGACACCCTGCGGCACGTAGACGGTGCCCTGGCCGCCGTTGCCGGAACCCCAGGACGAGGCGTCGGCGATGGCGTTGCTGAACGCCTGCGTCGAGTAGCCGCCGGTCCCCGGCTGCGCGTTGTACCGCGAGGCCGTCACGTTGAAGATCCCGTCACCGCCGCTCGGCGGCTGGTTCGTCTCCTGCGGGTCGAAGGCCAGGACCAGCTGGGGCCGGCCGTCCAGCTTGACGATGTAGTAGCCGTCGCCGGGAAGGGTGAAGTTCAGGGTGGAGCCGCTGACACTCGCGGAGATGCCGAGCTTCTGGGGCGTGATGCTCCACGACCCGATGTTCGTGTTGTTGACCTTCGTGACGGCCACCTGCGCACTGCCCGGGCCCATCGCCAGCTGCGCGATGTCGTAGCCGGTGAACTTCTGGACCGGGACCGGGGTGCCGTTGACGGTGATCCGGTAGTCGGTGGACGCGGGGTAGATCGACGGCACCGGATACACCTGCAACGCGGCGGCATCCTGGGTCACCGCAGCACCCTGTGGCACGGCACCGTCCCGGGGCGCGGCGTTCGCCGCCGACGACATGCCCGGGGCGAAGCCGTACAGGACTCCGCCGGCCCCGATCACGCCGGCGGCGCCGAGGAAGGCGCGCCGGCTCACCTCGGATTTGGGGGACTCAGCGCTCGGTTCTATACGTGGTTCTTTGCGCGATTCCATGTGGGATTCCAATCCTTCGGGCAACTCTTGGCCACGCCGCTCCCACGAGGACTCACTGTGACGAGCAGCGAAGTCCGTGTCAAGCCCCGTCGAACACGGATGAACGTGACAACAGAGAAATCAAACAGAGATCACCAGCGATTGCACAGATCCAACCACTGAGTCTGCCCTCGATGAGCAGCCCTGATGCCGTTTCCGTGTTGCGCACCTGTGTCCGGCCGCTGTGAAACGAGCACGCCCGCTTGGCTTTCTGACCACTGGTTCAGTAATCAACCAACGGCTGACCGGTGCTTACCTGCGCACAGACCTCTTGACAGACCCACTGGTCTAGTCCAGCTTGATGAACTACGCCGCATTCGCTCGACCCGCCGGATCCCTCCGCTCCCACCGCGGCGGACCCGCCCCACCTGCTCCGCAATCGCACAAGAAGCCACAGCGCCGGTCCCGCGCGCCGACGGCACTCGGACCACACGCCGACCACCCCACGTGAGGAGCACTGGATCCATGATCACCCGAAGAAACCTGTTCGCAGCCGCTGCCGCCACAGCCGTCCTGCCCTCGGTCGCCGGCCTCGCCACGCGCGCCTCGGCCGCCACCGGCAGCACGCTGAACATCGACCTGCGGAACAACACGGGCTCCAACACGGTCTACGCCTACGTCACGGGCCTGGCGATCGACAACGGCAACGCCTGGTTCCTCCTGCGGTCCGACGGCCGGACCCCGTACTACCCGCCGTCCCCGTCCTCGACCCTGACGCCGCTCGGGGCGAACTGCGCCATCCCGCTCGGCGCGAGCGGCTCGACCACCCGGATCACCATCCCGCACCTGGCCGGCGGCCGCATCTGGTTCTCCATCGGCAACCCTCTGACGTTCCTGGTGAACCCCGGGCCGGCGCTGGTCTTCCCGTCGGTGAGCAATCCGGCGGACCCCAACATCAACCTGATGTGGGACTTCTGCGAGTTCACCTTCAACAGCACGAACCTGTGGGCGAACATCAGCATGGTCGATTTCGTGGCCATCCCGATCGGGCTGACGTCCACCGGCGCGGCCGGCACGCAGACCGCCCCGGGCCTGCCCGCCGGCGCGCTGGACACCGTCTGCGGCGCGTTGCAGGCCCAGAGCGCGGCCGACGGACAGGGCTGGGACCAGCTCATCGTCACCTCGGGCGGGGCGAACCTGCGGGCGCTGAGCCCCAACAACGGGATCGCACAGAACTCCTCGCTGTTCGCCGGGTACTTCAACGGGTACCTGGACCAGGTCTGGTCGAAGTACAGCTCCCAGACGCTGTCCATCGACACCCAGGCGCAGTGGGGCACCGTGACCGGAAACGTATCCGGCGGCGTGCTGAACTTCCCCGGCGTCGGCTCGTTCGGCCGGCCCTCCAGCGCCGACATCTTCAGCTGCAACTCAGGGCCCTTCAACACCAGCGGCGTGGAGATGGGCGCGCTGACCGCGCGGATCAGCGCCGCGATCAACCGCACCACGCTGCTGATCGACTCCGACCAGCCGGCCGGGGAGAACCCCGCGAACTACTACCAGTACCCGCAGACCAACCACTACGCCCGGATCGTCCACGCCACCAGCGTCGACGGCCGCGGCTACGCCTTCCCGTACGACGACGTGGCCCCGACCGGCGGCGTGGACCAGTCCGGCGCGGTCGTCGACCAGAACCCCACGCTGCTCACCGTGACCCTCAGCCCGGTCCACGGCGGCGGAGGCGGCGGCAACCCGGTCATCCAGGTGCAGGCCGAGGACGGGACGCTGCACGGCCTGGGCACCGAGGCGATCTATCCCGGCTACACCGGCAGCGGATACGTCGCGGGCTGGAACCACGACGGCCAGTGGGTCGACCTCCATCCGAGCGTCAACCAGGCCGGCCCGTACACCCTGACCCTGCGCTACTCCGCAGCCGCGGGCAACGCCTCGCGGTACATCTACGTGAACGGCTCAGGGGTCGTGAACAACCTGACCCTGCCCGGCACCGGCTCCTGGTCCTCGTGGAACACGGTCACCGTCCCCAACGTCGCCCTGAACGCCGGGTCGAACACGATCTCCGTGATCTACAACAGCTCGCTCGGCAGCTCGAACTACCTCAACCTCGACGAGATCACCCTGCAGTACGCCGGCTGAGCGTCGATCCTTATCCACCCTCGGGAGCCCCAGTGAGAACATCCTCGCCCGCACAACCCCAACGACTCCGTTTCCTGGCCGCGTTCCTGGCCCTGGCCCTGGCGTTCTTCGTCGTGGACGGCCGCCAGACCCGGGCGCACGCGCAGGCCAACGGAGCCGCGACCACCCCGTTGATGGGCTGGAGCAGCTGGTCGTTCCTGCGCAACCACCCCACCGAGGCCGCCATGAAGGCCCAGGCGCTGGCGATGTCGACCAGCGGCCTGGTCGACGCCGGGTACCAGTACGTCAACCTGGACGACTTCTATTACCTCGATCCGCAGAACACTGTGGACGCCTATGGCCGGTGGGTCACCGACACCAGCAAGTTTCCGGACGGGATGGCGGATCTGGGTTCGTACATCCACTCCCTCGGTGAGAAGTTCGGGATGTACCTGACGCCGGGCATACCGGTGGCCGCTTACAACCAGAACACGCCGATCGCCGGGACGTCGTTCCACGCGCGCGACATCGTCTCCAACACCAGCAGCTACGAGACGAACTACAACTTCGGCAGCGGCCGGATGTACTACATCGACTTCGGCAAGAACCCGACGGCCGCGCAGGCGTATCTGAACTCCTGGGCCAACCAGCTCGCGGGCTATGGCATCGACTACCTGAAGATCGACGGCGTCAGCCCGAATGATGGGGACTCTCAGGGGGTTGCTGACGTCCAGCACTGGTCGGCCGCGCTCAACCAGACCGGACGCACCATTCACCTGGAACTGTCCAACAAGCTGACGATCGCGAACGCCGCGTCCTGGCAGCAGTACTCGAACGGCTGGCGCATCGAGGACGACGTCGAGTGCTACTGCGGCGCCAACGGTTCCCCCTTTCCGCTGACCGACTGGAACAACGTGGCTCTCCGCTTCTCCGACGTCGTGCCGTGGATCGGCGTCGGCGGCACCGGCGGGTGGAACGACTTGGACTCGATCGAGGTCGGCAACGGCTCGAACGACGGTTTGACCGTCGACGAGCGCAAGACGCAGCTGACGTTGTGGGCGATCGAGAACTCGAACCTGACGCTCGGTGTGGACCTGACGAACCTGGACTCGACGGATGTCGGGCTGCTGACCAACCCAGAGGTGCTGGCCGTGGACCAGGCCGGGCACCCGGCGCGTGCGGTGGACCGTACGACGCAGCAGCAGGCCTGGTACGCGGCCAACGGCGATGGCAGCTACACGGTCGCGCTGTTCAACCTGGCCGGTTCGGCCGCGACCGCGTCCGTGAACTGGCAGGACATCGGGTTCACCGGTTCGGCGGCCACGGTGCACGACGACTGGTCGCACGGCGATCTCGGCAGTTTCAACTCCGGCTACAGCGTCTCGTTGCCCGCGCACGGCGCGACGCTGCTGAAGGTGGTGCCGACCGGGGCGGTCGGCTACACGGCGATGTCGTACAACATCGTCAATGCCAACAGTGGTCTGAACCTGGCGACCTCGGGCTCGTCGGTGGTGCAGCAGAGTGCTGACAACGCGCTGGACCAAGAGTGGCAGCCGGTGCCGGTCGGGGACGGCAGCTACAAGGTCCTGAACCGCACCAGCCAGCAGCAGCTGGCCGTTCCGTCTGGTAGCCAGGGCGCTCAGCTGGTCCAGGCAGGCGACGACAACGCCACCGATACTCAGTGGCGGCTCGTCCCGACGGGCAGCGGCTCATACACCTTGAAGTCCCCGTCCGACGGCTTACTCGCCGACGTCTCCGGCGGTTCGAAGAGCTCCGGCGCACCGGTGATCCAGTGGCCTGCCAACGGCGGCACCAACCAGAAGTGGACCCTGGTGCCGGTGCCGGACCCGAACGTCGCGTACCGCGTCGAGAACCTGGCGACCGGTGGCCGGCTGGACGTGAACAACGACTCCACCGCCGACGGCGCGACCCTGCTCCAGTACTCCGACAACGGCCAGGCCGACCAGAAGTGGAGGTTCGTCAAGCAAGCGAGCGGCGCGTACACGATCGTCAACGCCAACAGCGGCAAGCTGGTCAACATCCCCGGACCAACCACCGCCGCCGGCACCCAGCTCATCCAGTTCGGCGACGACGGCGGCAGCAACGGCCGGTGGACGCTGGTGGATGAGGGGCCGGGCGCCGTCGGGCTGAAGAGCGTCTACGACGGCCTGATGATCGACCTCAGCAACAGCAGCACCGTGCCGGGCGCCGCCGTGATCCAGTTCCCGGCCGACGGCGGCGTCAACCAGGGGTGGTCGCTCGTGCCCTGAGGCGGCTGCCGGGCGGGGCGGCGGGTCGCGGAGAACCCTGCGAGATGCCGCCCCGTTTTCGCGCCATTTGCATACGGCAACTGCGATCCGACGCATCAGCCTGGCTGCTGGTGCCGGTGCC
>NZ_JAACYW010000800.1 GCF_015356825.1 Catenulispora rubra
ATATGATATTGCTAAATATTTAAAATTAGGTGCTAGCGGCGTTCAAATGGCAACGAGATTTGTAGCAACTGAAGAATGTGATGCTTCGGATGAGTTTAAAAATGCCTATGTTAATTGTAACAAAGATGATATTCAAATAGTAAAAAGTCCCGTTGGAATGCCAGGTAGAGCTATGAAGAATACATTTGTAAAGAAAACTAGCTCTGAGAGAGAGAAAATAACTCATTGTTATAATTGTTTAACACCTTGCAACCCTGCTAATACACCTTATTGTATAAGCAAAGCTTTAATAAATGCAGTAAAGGGTAACCTTGATGAAGGTCTCATATTCTGTGGTGAAAATGCAAGCAGAATAACAAAAATCACAACAGTGAAAGAGCTTATGGATGAATTAGTAT
>NZ_JAACYW010000801.1 GCF_015356825.1 Catenulispora rubra
GGTCGGGGTGGCGGTAGACGAGGTTGTTGGTCACCAGGCGGTCGACCAGCTTGGTGGCGGTGGGGGCGGGCAGCAGGGCGTGTTCGGCGAGCTCGGTCATGGTGTGGCCGGTGCCGTCGGCGAGGAGGTTGAGCACCCGCCACTGCTCGATCGAGCAGTCCTCGGCCTCGGCCCGAAGGACCGCGGCCTGGCGGCGGACCGCGTGGTGCTCGGCCACGCTCAGCAGGTGCACGAGGTCGCGCCGGGGTCCGGTGGCGGTCATCGGTGGGCCCTTCCTGGTCGGTTCGCGGTGTGCTCCGGGCTGGACGGACGGCCCCTGTGCCGGTCAGGATGGCAGCGCCCGACGTTCAGCGTCGAACCGTGGCGCGCGCCGTGGTGCCCGAGCGGCCCCGGCCC
>NZ_JAACYW010000802.1 GCF_015356825.1 Catenulispora rubra
GTGTAGGAGGGGTCGAGCATGACCGTGAACGTCCACGACTTCGACGTACCCGGGAGCAGCGAAGCCTCCGGACCGCACGTCACCGTCCCGCCGTTCCCGGCCGTACCCGTGCAGCCGTCGGCCGACGACACGAACGAGATCCTCGACGGCAACCGGTCGCTCGCGCCCGCGGCCACCGCCGTCGACGGGCCGTTGTTGGTGACCGTCACCTTGTAACTGAAGGTCTGTCCCGGGACGACCGGGGTGGTGGTCGTGGTCTCCTTGGCGGTCAACAACTGCGCCGAGGGCGCCGCCGGTCCGGGCGGGAGCACCGGACCGCTGGGGTCCTTCGTCCCGCCGGTGGTGGAGGTCGGCGTGGCGACGTTGCCCTGGTCCGAACCGTCACCGGTGTAGGAG
>NZ_JAACYW010000803.1 GCF_015356825.1 Catenulispora rubra
GGTTGCTGACATTCACCAGCCCGCTGATGCTCCGGGTGCGCCCCAGGGCGACTCCGACCAGCGAGTAGGCGTCGAGCATCTGGCCCACATAGGGGTGGTCGGACACGGAGAAGTGGCCCAGGGCGGCGCGGTCGGCCGCCTCGACGATCTCCATCGTCTGCTCGACGTCCCGCACCGCGTTCGACACGCCGATCCCGTACTGAACCGCGTTTCCGGCCATGACTGTCTCCGTCCCCAGTAGTTCGTGTAACGAACATACTGGTTCGTGGTGCGTACTTCAAGCGCGCGAAAATGGACGCGCCACGCCGTTCGGGGGGTACGGCGTGGCACGTCCAGTCGGCACGCGGCGGGCGCTGCCCGCGTGAATGCCTGAGAGAACAGGCGCCTGACGTGCT
>NZ_JAACYW010000804.1 GCF_015356825.1 Catenulispora rubra
GTCCCGGGCACAGGCGGAGCGACTGCTGACGCTGCTGGCGCGGGCGGCCGAGCTGGCCGTCGGGGGCGGTGGGCTGGCCACGACGCTGGCTGAGCGTGAGACGCGGGACGCCGCGGCGCAGGCTTGAGGCTGAGGTGATGCCGGGCCGCGGCGTTGGCTGAGTGCGAGGCGAGGGGCGCTGCGGCGACGGCTTGAGGTGATGCCGGGCGGCAGCGCTGGCCAAGCGTGAGGTGCTAGCCGCTGCGGCGACGGTTTGCGGTTGAGGTTGATGCCGGGCCGCCCTGACTAGTTCGGGGCGGTTCCGGAGCAGGTCTGGGCCATCCTGGGGAGATTCGGGCGGCTCCAGTCGGAACCGAGCGCGGCTCGGCCTGCCTCAGCGCAACCCAGTGCCTAAT
>NZ_JAACYW010000805.1 GCF_015356825.1 Catenulispora rubra
GAACTAGACCATGCGACATGAATGTTCATGAAACGCCGGCGCGGATGTCGGCCGGTGTGGATACATCCTTGCGTGCTCACGCGGCCTTCAGCGGGTGCCGTCGCAGGTCCAGCGGTAGGGCTTGGCGGTTTCGTTCTTGCCGAGGATGTAGCTTTCGATCTTGCTGATGAGGTCGTCGCGGCTGCTGAAGTCGCCGTAACGGATGACGCTTTTGGCCGGGGCGGAGAAGTACAGCTCGATCTGGTTGAGTCAGGATGCATGTGGCGGGGTCCAATGGACGTGCCGGCGCGGGTGCCCCGCCAGCCACGCCTTGGTCTTCTTGGCGGTGTGCGCCGAGCCGTTGTCCAGCACGACGCGAATCGGCCAGGACATGGTGAAGTGGCTGGAGCAGGGG
>NZ_JAACYW010000806.1 GCF_015356825.1 Catenulispora rubra
GCCACGGTGAGCGAGCGTCGCGGCTACTACACCGACACCACCGATGAGCAGTGGGCGCTGCTTGAACCGCTGGTGACGGCCTGGAAGGCCAAGCATCCGTCGGTAAGCGGGCACCAGGGCCGGTACCCGATGCGCAGGATCGTCGACGCGATCTTCTACCAGAACCGGTCGGGGTGTCAGTGGAGCCTGCTGCCCACGGACTTCCCACCGGCCTCGGCGGTGAAGTACTACTTCTACACCTGGCGCGACGACGGCACCGACGCGGCGATCCAGGAGATTCTGCGGTGCCAGGTGCGCGAGCGGGCCGGCCGGACCGAGGACCCCTCACTGGTGGTGGCCGACTCCCAGAGCGTGCATGCCGCGGTGAACGTGCCGGCGGCGACAACCGGCCGG
>NZ_JAACYW010000807.1 GCF_015356825.1 Catenulispora rubra
CTTAGCGAGGGAGCGATGGTGCTCCAGCAACTCGAGGCCGGGCAGACCGAGGGCAAGCTCGCCCTCGATCCCTGGCGCTAGCCGTCGTACTACGACTGTAGTTTCGAGGCTCAAATCCGCACTACCGCGAGCACAGGCAGGTGGTCTGTAGCCAGCGCCGTATCGGCTTGGCTGACGAGGTCCGTGGGAACGCCCGCGCGCACCACGTAGACGTCTCTAGAGACGAACACCGCATCTAAGCGCTGGTACGGGTTCTTCCCTGTAGAGGTGAACTCCGCCCCCACCGGCGAGACCATCCAGGCGTCCGCCAGCCGCTCGGTGATGATGTTCCATTCGACGCTGCCGGGGTAGCTGTTGAAGTCCCCGGCCAGGATGCGCGACTTCGTCTGGTTG
>NZ_JAACYW010000808.1 GCF_015356825.1 Catenulispora rubra
GACCCCGGGGCCGACCGCCAGTTCCAGGTACCGGAAGTACGCCGCGCCGGTGATGTGCTGCAACGGCTCGCGGTTCGCGCGGCGGGCGATGACCTCCCAGTACCGGGCGTCGAAGTCGTGGTCGGGGACCGTGTGCAGCTCCGCGCGGCGGACGTCGTGCACCCAGGCCGCCAGTTCCTCGGCGTCATGGCGCGGCGAGCCGACGCCGGCCTCGGCCAGCCGCAACGATGCCTGCGCGATCTCGGCGCGCAGCAGTGACAACGGCTTCGCGACGCCGGGCGCCGGCTGCCCGCCCGCCGCCGGCGCCGGCTGCCCGCCCGGCCGTTCACCGGCCGCCGAGGGCTGCCCGGCCGCCGTCGGTTCCTGTGCCACCGGAGTGGTATCGCTCACCGG
>NZ_JAACYW010000809.1 GCF_015356825.1 Catenulispora rubra
GTACCGGGTGCTGGCCTCGCGCACCGCCTTCGCCGCCCTGCCCGGGTTCACCTCCGGCTTCCTGGCGGCCGGCGTGACGCTCGCGCTGCGCGGGGCGAACCTGCCGCTGAACGGCACCGCGGGCGACGCCGGCGACATGGAGCGCTGGGCGATCATGCTCCAGCACGGCGAGATGACGCACCCCGGCTACCCGCCGCTGTACCCGCGCATCGTCTGGTTCGTCGCGAAGCTCAACCATGACAACGTGTTCGTCGGCCTGAAGTACACCGAGGTCCTCACCACCGCGATCCTCGGCCCGGCGGTGTACCTGGCGTGGCGCTTCGTCGTCTCCCGGCCGTGGGCGTGCGTGCTGGCCCTGGTGTACGTGCCGACGTTGGCCGAGCCGTACAAGGC
>NZ_JAACYW010000081.1 GCF_015356825.1 Catenulispora rubra
CCCGACAACCCACCGTGACCCCCAACACCCCCACTGACCTGCCCGAAGACCCGCAACCGATATCGATTTTCGATGAAGGCCATCGGGCGTGTACTATCGACAACGTCGCAAGCGCGCGTAGCTCAACGGATAGAGCATCTGACTACGGATCAGAAGGTTAGGGGTTCGAATCCCTTCGTGCGCACGTTCGAAGAACCTCAGTTCGCACTTCGCGAGCTGGGGTTTTTCATTGCACCGCGTCACCGCCGTGCAACTCGTGGCACGGACGTTCGAGTCAAGAGTGTTGGGATCGGCGAATTTCTAGCCGTCCGGGAACGGTCCGGGAACGACCGGACTCGAGGTTTTCGGCGAACGCAGCGACATCGGTTGACCTGTTCCGCGATGGAGGCTTGGGCAAAGTAACAGATGGCTCGGGACCGGCTTGGTCGACCACCGAGGATACGCTTTGGCGGACCTGGCCAGCTTGGGCCGGAAGGTGGGGCCTGCAGTGCAGAGTGCGGCCTCGGTGAGTGGTAGGGCTTGACGTATCTCCGGAGACGGTTCGGAACGGCCGGCGGGAACGACTGAGTTCCAGCACCGCCGCCGACGCCGACGCCAGGACGTTCCCGGCGGCTGCCGCGCTCACGGCGCGACTCAGGTCATCACCCGGGACTCAGCGAGCACCCTCGCAGTCCGAAGCTTCCACAAGATCCCGCTGATGGCCTAGCGGTGATCACGCCACTTGCCCGACCAGCTGTTGAAGACCGGGAGCAAAGGCTTGACCACCGCCACGCACGATCCGTGAGTTCACCATGACTGGCTATGCGACCAGCGCACACCACACCACCAGCCTCGATCAGCAGGACAGGCATGGTCCAAGAGCTGGCCGCACCACCCTCAGCTACCCGACGCGTGCTCCTGCTGCGTCGCGTTGGCCGTCACACGGCCGCCGACGTCGCGGAGCATGGCGGCGATGTTGTGGAGCTGGGCCTGGTAGTTGGTGTCCCATTCGTGGCGGAACGAGTCGGCGTCGGGGCCGAGCCATTGGAGGTTGGTCAGTTCCGTGGTGAGGGCGCTGGTGAGGATGTCGATCTCGTGGGCTCGGTCATTCAGGTGGCCAGCCAGAAGGCGGCCGGCTTCGATGTCCATGCCTTCGACTTTGGACATGCTTGTCTCCTTGTCTCTATCTCTTGGGACCCGGCCCTGGCGGTCGGATCCGGGTCTTGTAGGGGTGGACCGGGCCGCTCACCATCGTGTTCGGCCGACCTGGGTCACCGTCGTCTTCCCCACCGCTATGTACAGGCCTCGTCCCGGCGGGAAGTCCGAGCGGGACAGTCCCCGGGGGAAGGTCGTACGGAAATGGACGTAGTCCGACGCGCTCGCGTCCGGGGCCAGAGCCAAGCCCGTCTGCCGGGATTTCGCCGGCGCCGTCAGCGCGGCGGCGGCGCCGCCGAGGGTGCTGGATTCGCCCTCCATGACGAGGAAGTGCCTTCGGGCCGCGCAGTGCCGGGCCAGCGCTGCCAGCGCCATGTCCGCCGGACCGCCGGCGAAGTCCGCGACGTTCTCGACGAACACCCCGACCGGATGCGTGGGGTTCTGCTTCGTCAGCTGCTCCAGCAGGTTCTTGGCGACATCCGCGGCCGACTCGGCGTCCAACGCCTCGTCCGACCAGATCGGGGCCTCCGCCCACGGCGACCGGGCATCGGCGAAGTGGTACAGCCGGGCATCGGGTCGCCAGCGGCGAAGTGCGGCCGCCAGGGTCCCGACCGTGCCAGTGCGTCCGGACTGAGGCGGGCCGCAGACCAGCAACGCACCGGCTGGATCAAACGCCAGTGGTTCGAGCGTGTCCGAGGCAAGTCCAAGCACCGGCCGGCCGTCGACTTCGGTTGGCAGGTCCTCCAGCGGCACCATTTCCGGGAGCCTCCGGATGGGCGGAGTTCGCGGCACGTTGAGGCTTGTCATCGCAGTGGCGATTTTCCCCACCTCCGCTACCTGGGCGGCCGGTTCCGGGTTCTGGCCGAGGACTGCGACCTGGATCTCCAACCCGTCGTGGAGTCCTCGGCCGGGCGGCGAAGCCGCGGTCAGGATGTTCATCGGCAGTCCGATCTGCCCATAGGCCTCCTGGTCCGCGAGCCGCAGCACCACCTTGGCCTGCATCGCGGCTGCCAGGCTCGACGGGATCGTCTGCGGCCGATCGGCGGTCAGCACCAGATGGATGCCGAACGGGCGGCCTTCGGTGGCGATCCGGTTCAGCGCCTCGACGGCGAAGGCATTGTTCGCATGCTCAGTCAGGAAGCCGGCCATGCCGTCCAGCAACAGAAGGATCCGGGGCTCCCCGGGTCGGCTGGCCCGCTCGCGGTAGGCCGCGATGGTGCCGGCGTCGACCGCGGGGTACCGCCGCGCGCGATCGGCGATCGTATTCAGCAGCATCCGCAGCAGGCGGGTGAGCCGTTCGCGATCGTCGCCGGAGATGACGTCGACATGCGGCAGCGGCTCGAGCATGCTCAGCCCCCGCGCTCCGAAGTCCAGCCCGTAGACCTGGCACGGCTGGTTCTGTCCGGCCAGTCCCGCGACGATTGCCAGGGTGCGCAACAGCGCGCTCTTGCCGGACCCGCCGGTGCCGACGACTGCCAGGTTGCCGTGCCGGTCCGGCGCGAAGGCGACCGTCACCCGGTCCTGCCGCGAGGGCCGGTCGGCGATGCCGAACACCAGCGCCTCGCCCCGCCGCGGGTCCGGATCCGGGTCCGCCACCAGGTCCAGCAGGTTGCACACCGGCTCCAGGGCGGGAAGCCACGGCTTGCGCGGCGTCGGCAGCCCCGCCTTCGACCCCGCCGCGGAGATGGCCTCCACCAGCCGGTTCAGGTCTGTGTCCCGGTCGTCTCGGTACCGTTCGGGGCGCTCGGCCTCCCATCTGCGGACCGGGCCCACCCGGAGCTCCTCGACGACGATGTCCGGCGGCTCGGGCTCTTGCGACGTCCAGCCGCCGGCATAGCCGGTCTGGAACCGGACCAGTCGCCCCGGGCCGGTCTTGGACACCGCCCGCCCCGGCCGCGCGGCGTCGAAGAACGCGGCATCCGGGGATCCCAGGACATTGACGCTGTCCTCGACGTCCGCGGTCCGCAGTGCCAGTCGCAGGTTGGTGTTGGCCCGCAGGTTGTCGTGGATGACGCCGGCCGGCCGCTGCGTGGCCAGGATCAGGTGCACCCCGAGCGAGCGCCCGCGCTGCGCGACATCGATCATGCCGTCGACGAAGCCCGGCAGCTCCTTGATCAGGGCGGCGAACTCGTCGATCACGATCACCAGGCTCGGCGGCGCGTCTCGCGAGCCGCGCTTCTCCATCTCCACCAGGTCCTTCGCCCGGTGTCCGGCCAGGAGATGTTCGCGCCGCCGCAGCTCCGCGCCCAGCGAGGTCAGAGCCCGGCTGGCCTTGTGGTCGTCGAGGTCGGTGACCAGGCCGACAGTGTGAGGGAGCCGCTCGAAGTGGCTCAGCGCCGACCCGCCCTTGTAGTCCACCAGCAGGAACGTCAGCCGCTCCGGGCTGTGCGCGGTGGCCATCGCCAGAATCCACGACTGCAGCAGCTCGCTCTTGCCGCTGCCGGTCGTGCCGCCGACGAGCGCGTGCGGCCCGTCGGTCCGCAGGTCCAGCGCGTGCGGACCGGAAGCCGACACCCCGATCACAGCCCGCAGCGAACCGGCCTTCTTCACAGGTTGCGCCGGCGCGTACGGCCCGGTGACGATCGAGCGGTTCGCCAGCCAGCTCTCGACGACCCCTTCCGGGGTCACGCTCGTCGGCTGCTCCGGCACCGCCAGCAGCGACAGCGACGGCGGCAGGTCGCTGTCGTCGTCGAGCCGGGCCCCGATGTCGGTCAGCGACGCGAGGGCCCGGGCCGTGGCCGACGCGCCGCGCTCGTCGAGGAGCTGCACCGCGACCGGGTCGATCTGTTCGCCGGGGGTGATGAACACCGCGGTAGCCCGGCTCGACCCGCCAGGCCCCGGTGCCGCCGGGTGGATCCGCACCGCGGTGCGGCACGCCGCCGGCAGCCCGAGCGTGTCCTCGGCGAGCCAGACCACGTATACACCAGCGTCCCGGCCGCGCTCGGCGATGTCGACGAGCTGAGCGTGCTCGGCCACGGTGTCTGGTTCCACCACGGCCAGGACCGCCGGCAGCACCGGCTCGTCGGTTTCGGTGCGCCGCCGGATCAGGTCTTCGAGCGCTGACACCAGCGCCGCCGTGTCGGCAGTGCCCGAGGCCAGGTGGCGGCGCGGAAGCGGGCTGTGCGGCGACGTGGTGTGCGGCAGCCACTTCAGCCAGTCCCACATCCGGCCGCTCTCCCCCGAGGTGAAGGCGGCCACCACGAGCTCGGCCGGGGAGTGCAGCACGACGGCTTGCGCGACCACCGCGCGGGCCGCCCCGAGCACGGCCTGGCGCTCTCCAGCCAGTCCGAGGGCGCCGTCCTCGGCCAGGCGCACGACGACGGGCACCTTGTCGACGAGCCGGAACGGCTCCAGCGCGGCGGACAACTCGGCCAGCAGATCCGCCGGCAGGCCGCGCGGGGCGGGCAGGTCGACCGTGCTGCGTGAGGGCAGCCGGCCGACGCCCAGCCGGATCTCGCCGAAGCCGGGCCGCCCGGGATGTCGCGACCACAGCAGAGGGCTGCGACGCTCGGCCCCGGTCAGGCATTCGTCCAGGGGCGGGTGCTCCTGCCCGCGCACGACGGCCTCGGTCTCGACGGCCGCCGTCATCCGGGCGACCAGGTCCGCCGTCTCGGCACGGAAGGCCCGTACGCCGCGCTTGTACTCCGAGCGCCCCGACCTGATCGACTCGACGGCCTGCCCGATCGCCATCAAAGGGCTCAGAGCGATGAACGCGACCGATGCCACCGAGCCGGTGATCAGATACATCATGCCGCCCACGACCGGAGGCGTCACCAGCGGCAGGACCGGGAACCGCGCCCGGCCAGGCCGCTGCGGGGGCTCCGGTGCGGCGAACTCCTCGCCGGCGTAGTGCGGCGTCAGCTGCGGCGAGCGGATGAACCCGATCTCCGCGCCGCCCGGGGCCTCCTCGACCGCCTGGGTGACGGTGACCGTGATCTCGGTGTCGCCGAGTTGCACGATGTCGCCCGGCTGCAGCGTCGCCCGCGCGACCGTGGCGCCGCCGATCTGGATTCCGTTCGCCGAGCCCAGGTCGGCGATCTCGGCGAAGCGGCCGACCGTGACGCGCGCGTGCTGCCGCGAGACCAACTGGTCGCTGAGCCGCACCGCACACGCGGTGTCCCGGCCGATCAGACCCTCGCGGCCGCGCAGCTCGACCCGGGTTCCGGCGTCGGGCCCGGACACCACGGTGACCAGGGCCGTCGACCGGGCCCGACCGCCCTGGCGCGGGCCGCCGTGACCTTCGACCCGGACCGTCGCGCCCGAGCGCAGGCCGCTGTCGCCGACGGCGGTCCGGGGGTCGAGCCGGCCGGGATCCGGCCCGTCGAGGACGTGCAGGGTCGCCGCCGCCGGCACCGGCCGGGGGCCGGCGCCCCGCGGTACCGGCTCGGAGCGGACCAGGTACTCGGCCAGGTCGCCGACGGTGGCCTTGACGTCCACCGTGATCTGCAAGTCCACCGAGGCGGTGCCCGGGCGGTCCAGCGTCAGCTTGATCCTCATCGGGTGCTGCTCCTCCCGGCCGCGCCGAAGGCGTACAGGGTGCTGATGCTGACCGCGGCCAGGAGCCGGCGGCGGCGCGAAGACCGTTCCCGCAGCGCATCGCAGAGCTCGGCGACCTGGAGCCAGAAGCGGGCGATCTGCTGCTCGGTCGGGTCACCGGCGCCGTAAACCGCCGTGTCGACCGCCCGGGCCAGGGCGTGGGCCGGGTCTGAGCCGACCGCCGCGAGAGTGATGTCCGCCAGCCGCGCCAGGGACGAGGCCTGCTCTCGCCGCGTCGTCCCGATCAGGATCAGACCCAGGTCGCGGGCCCGATCCAGGACTTCCTGCCAACCCGCCGCCATCCGATTGGCCGGCGCGCCGCGGGTCCGCCGCCGGAATCTGCGGCGTGCTTTGAGCCCGGCGATCACCATGACGACGGCCAGGACTGCCAGCAAAGGGCTGCAGGCCAGGGCGGCGGTCTTCAGCGAGGGCCACCACGATCCGGCGCGAGCGGTCCGGCAGGCCGGATCGGCCGCCGCGGCGGCCGATGTGCACGACCGGGGCGCCACCCCGACCGCGACCGCCCCGGCCCCGGGGTCGGCGGCCACGTCGTGCGGCTTGACCGTCCGAGGCGGCGGAACCGCGGCGGTGGTGGTGTTCTGGACGTCCTGCGGTGTCTGCGTATCGGGCTTCTTCGACGGATCAGGCATGAACGATCTGTCGTACAGCGGCACCCATCGGCCCCCGGCAATGTGCACCTCGACCCATGCCTGCACGTCGCGGCCGAACACTTTGCCCTGCCCCGGCCCGTCGGCCTCCGGAACCGCGCCGAGGACGACGCGGGCGGGCATTCCGACGCTCTGAGCGATGAGCGCGAACGCCGCCGCGTACTGCTCGCTGTCGCCGACCGGCCGGGCACCGTGCAGGAACGCCGAGAGCCGGTTGATGCTGTGCCCGGGCAGAAACTGCGTCTCCCCGGGACCGCCGTCGCTATAGGCACCAGTGTCCTTCAGGTACGTAGCGGCAGCCTGGAGCTGAGACCACACGTCGGTCCCGGCCTTCGTCCACACCGACGAGCGACTGCCGATGACGGACTCTGAGACGCTGTCGACCGGCGGGCTGTCGAAAGGCTGCGGAGCGCTCGGGGCCGGCGCGGAATCCACTGCGGTGCGATACACGACGGTGTCCCCGGCGTGCAAGCGGCCCGGCACGATCGCCGACGAGGTGGCGAGGTTGTAGCGTACTGACGAGGCCAGCCGGTCGGCGTCGCCGCCGGCGAATCCAATATCGCTGACCGTCCCCGCGCCCGGCAGCCACACATCGGTGTCGGCAGCCGCGGCGTAGGCCGGCCCGACTGTGACGCTGACCGTGGTAAGCGTGCTTCCCGGAGCGGTCGGAGCGACCTGAGATCCGACCCGCTGGAAAACGCCGCCGCCGG
This sequence comes from Catenulispora rubra, assembly GCF_015356825.1. Classification (GTDB taxonomy): domain Bacteria; phylum Actinomycetota; class Actinomycetes; order Streptomycetales; family Catenulisporaceae; genus Catenulispora; species Catenulispora rubra. The sequence goes on from NZ_JAACYW010000081.1 coordinate 7,049, forward strand.
CGCCGTTGGACGCGCCCCATACCGATCCGTCGTAGCTGTCGAGCGTGGCGATACGCACCGGAACTCCCTGCGACAGGCCGCTGACGGTGAACAGCGTCTGGTCCCAGAGCTGATGGGAGTCCTTGGTGTACTTCCGGAACCCCACGAGCGGGCTCGGGTAGTCGCTGATGTCGAACGGCGGACTGACGGTGTCCCGCAGCACCGCCCGCGACCGGTCGTCCGCGCCCGGCAGTCCGGGGCCGATCACCACGACCACAGACCCGGACACGGCCAGCAGCGATATCCCGGCGACCATCCGAGTGCCTCGCGTCCGGGTGGTCGCCGAGCCGCGAGTCCGGCTCCGGCGCTGCGCGGCCCACCCGAGCGCCACCCCGGCGAACACCACGATCACCACGGTGGCCAGCGCCGTGACGTGCGATCCGAAGGCGATCACCACGCCGAGCTCGGAGGTCGGCGCCGCAGCGGGAGCAGCGGCCGATGTGGTGCGGCGCGCCAGGGACAACGTGATCGCACCGGTCAGCAGCCCGAGGATGAACGGGGGCGCCACCAGGCTGCCGGCGCCGTCGGCGGGAGAGACCGTGGTCAGGAGCTGCTTCCAGCTTTCGACACCGGCCAGCGCAGTGGTTCGTAGCGACGGACCGGTCGGGATATAGCCGCCCAGCGACTGGTCGGGAGCCACGAAGTGGTTGCCGACCAGGAAGTAGCCGACCGTGAGGACAGTGGCCAGGACGAACGCGGAGTGGGTGAACCTGGTGACCGCGGGCACGGCTAGCAGCCCGAAGGCCAAGCCGGCGAGCCCCGCCACCAGGAAGGACCAACCGTCGTAGGAAGTGTGGAACCCGGCGAGCGCGAGTCCGGCCAGCAGCGCGGAGGAGACCGCATCCGTCGCCGGGCCGGCATCTGTGCGGATCCGCGACCAGGACAGGGATTGAGGAGGGGACAGAGTCACCAGAGGTCTCCTTCGGAGAACAGCAACGCCAGATCGCCCAGTGTGTTCATGGTCAAGATCGCCGGTGCTCTCCCGAATGCCCCGGTTCGGGCTCCGGGATCGACCCGCAGCAGCACGGTGCGGGCTGACTCCGGAACGCGTGCCGCGGCCCGGAACAGCTCGCCGGAGTCGGGCACCCCTCCGGTCACCACGACCACCGCCGTGGCGTGCGGAGCCTCGTGGACGCCCCGGTCGACCAGCTCGCCGAGCGTGAGCTCGGTCGGCAGCGCCCGGGCACAGGCATCCAGGACCGCGCGGTCCGTGGCATCGGGAGCCGTCCGGTCGCAGACCACGACGCTGGCTTCCAGCTCGTTGTCGAGCGCGCACAGCGCCAGCGACGCTGCCGCCGAGATCGCGGTCTCCAGATCCTCGCCGTCCCGATAGGCCGCGGTCCGGCCGTCGACCGCGACCAGCAGGTGGGTACGGCGCGTTTCCTGGTACTGCCGCACGACCAGGCCGGTGCCGGTGCCTAGGGACCGAGCCCGGGCCGAACTGCGCCAGTGGACGTGCCTGGGGTCGTCCCCGGGCACGTAGTCGCGCAGCGCGTGGAAGGCGAGATCGCTCGGGGACAGCGCATCCGCGGTACGGCCCTCCAGGTCGTGCATGCGTCCGACGCCGAACGCCGGCAGCTCGATGTAGCGCGGGTGGACCAGGATCTCGGTGGCGCCGGTCCAGGTGACGGTTCGCCGCACTAGGCCGAGCGGGTCGCCGCGCACCGAAGTGGCTGGGCCGACGGTGATGACAGACCGTCTGCGCGCGCCGATCTCGAAAGGCTCGAAGCCGTGCGCGGCGCCCGGCTTGAGCCGCGGCACCTGGAAAGGCGGTCCCGGTTTCCCGCCGACCGGGATCTCCAAATCCACCGGCAGCAGCCGGCGCTTGGCGATGTTGACGACGCCGACCGTACAGGCGCCGGGCTGTCCGATCCGCAGGCGCCGGGGTTCGGTCCGGACCTCGATGGCGAGCTCGGTGCGGCCGACACCGAACAGCAGACTTCCGAGCAGGACCAGCATGCAGAAGGCTGCCAGTGCGGAGAATTCGATCCAGTGCAAGCCGGTCCCCAGGATCCAGGCCGTGGCCGCGCCGACCACGACGCTCCAGCCCAGCGGAGTCACCGCGGCGAGCAACGGAGCCCGGCCCACAGTTCGGGCGACGGCGTGGGCGGTGATGCTCGGGAGGCTCCGAGCCCTGACCCGGGCCGAGATCCTCGGTCCGAAGCCGCGCGCGTTCCCTGCCGCATCATCCGTGGCGGATCCGGCCGACCGGAGCGCTCGCGCGCCCCGCTGAAGAATCGTCATCGCCGGCGCCCTGTCAGAACGCGCGCCGCAGCGGCGCCTTGACATCGATGAAGATGTCGTCGATCACGGTCTCTACGTCGTCACCGTTCAGCCGTGCCTCCTGGTTGAGCCGGATCCGGTGGCCGAGCACCGGGACCGCGAGCCGGCGGATGTCGTCGGGCGTGACGAAGGGCCGGCCGTCCGCGGCCGCCCAGGTCTTGGCGGCGCGCACGTAGGCCAGACAGCCGCGGGTGGACACGCCGAGCTTGACCTTCGGGTGCTCGCGGGACATGTCAGCGATGTCGCTGACGTAGCCGAGGATTTCGTCGCGGACCGTGACGTGGTCGGCCACCAGGCCAAGCTCTTCGACCATCGGGGCGGTGATCGCCGGTCGGACCAGCTCCGTGCGGTCCCGCAGGGATACGCCCGACAGAACCTGCATCAGCGAGTCCCGGTCCGGATAGCCCAGGGCCGTGCGCATCAGGAACCTGTCGATCTGCGCCTCCGGAAGCGGGTAGGTGCCGGCGTTGTCGATCGGGTTCTGCGTCGCGATGACCATGAACGGCCGGCCGACCTCGTGGGTCTGGCCGTCCACCGTCACCCGCCCCTCCTCCATGACCTCCAACAGGGCCGACTGGGTCTTCGGCGAGGCGCGGTTGATCTCGTCGGCGAGCACGATCGAGTGGAAGACCGGGCCGGGGACGAACTCGAACTGCTGCTGCCTCTGGTCATAGATCTGCACGCCGGTGATGTCCGAGGGCAGCAGATCCGGGGTGAACTGGATCCGGGCGCTGGTCCCGGCGACCGAGCGGGCGATCGCCCGGGCCAGCGAGGTCTTCCCGGTGCCGGGCAGGTCCTCCAGCAGCAGGTGGCCGCCGGAGACCATACAGGTCAGAGCCAGCCGGACCACATCCTGCTTACCCAGCAGAGCGACGCTGACGGCGTCCACCATCCGCTCGAAGGCTGCGGCGAAGTGGCGGGCGTCTTCCTCGTTCATGGTCATGCTGTGTTCCCCTCTCAGTACCATCGCATCGATCCGCTGACGCCGTTGCAGGTCACAGTGACCGTGGTGCCGGGCCAGCCGTACCAGTTGATGGAGTCGTGGCTGTCGTTCGGGCCGTACGTCTGGACGAACCAGCCTCCGTTGCCGTGAGTGCTGTTGAAGGTGCAGCTCACGCTGCCGCCGAAGTAGGCGGTCTGGACGTGGACGTAGGCGCAGGACCTGTCGGTGCAGCTGCCGCCGTTGCACGCCGAACCGCCGCCCCCGCCGCACGCGGTCCCCTTCGTGACGGTGACGCTCGGCGACGGGGGCGGCGGCGGCGGTGCGGGGGTGCTCTGCTGGGCGCTCTGGTTCAGCGACGCCCGCCCCGAGTCGGACACCGTGACGGTGATGGTGTCCGTGGCGCTGTAGCCCATCGTGTCCGAGCCGCTCCAACTCCAGCCGCTGGTTCCGGTGCCGAAGGTCTGCGTCTGCTTGCTCGTCCGCACGGTGACCGTCGCGGGCCTGCCGTTCGGGTCGACCGAGACCGTGAAGTTCACGGTCTGCGCGTTGGCCGACGTCGAGATCGCCAGGTTCTTCAACGGCCCGTAGGCCGTGACGTCGGTCCCGACGGTGCTGTCACAGGGATTGCCCGCGTAGGCCCCGCCCGGGCTCCCATTGCAGTCGCTCACGTTCAGCGTGACGGTCGTGCCGTTGGGCAGTCCGTCCACGGTCTCCGTCACGTGGGACTGCCCGCTCGCGGGCATCGTCCACGTTCCGCAGCTCCCGCCACTCCACGTGCAGCGCACGGTGGAGGACACGCCGTGCGAGGCGGGTGCGTCGAACTGCAGCCGCGCCTGGCCGTCGGTGCCCGTGGGCGTGGCCGAGACGCCGGTGATCGGATCCGGCGTGGCGGTGGCCACCATCTGTGCCGCGGGGCCGGGCGGCGAGGTGTGTCCGGAGCCCGAGCCGGCGTCGGCGTTGGCCGCCGTGACGGTGTACGAATACACGGTCCCGTCGTTGGCCAGGCCGTCGTCGGTGCACGAGGCCGTCGCCACGTTCGTGCAGACCGTCTTCGTGCCGTTGCCCGTCCGGGTCACCGTGTACGTCGTCGGGCCCGGTCCGTTCGGGTCGGCCGGGGTCCAGGACACCGAAACCGCGCGGCTGGCCGCGTCCGCGGAATTGACCGAGGTCAGCGACGGTGCGCCCGGGGTCTTCGGGATCCCGGCCGACTGCCCGGTGACGTTCGCCGACGGACCGGTGCCCTGGGCGTTCACGGCCACGACGGTGAAGGTGTACTGGTCGTCGTTGGCGAGCCCGGTGGCGGTGATTGCCGGGCCGGTGACGCTCTGCCGTCCGCCACCGGTCCAGGTGACCAGGTAGGTCTGCACCGGGGTGCCGTCATCCGGCGGCGGGTTCCACGTCAGGTGCAGTGTTCCGTCCTGTGGCAGCGAGGCTGCCAGCCCGGTCACCGCGCCCGGCACGGTGTTCGGAACGGCCGGCGCCGAGGGCGCGCTCGGCCGGCCCTGCCCCACCAGGTTCGTCGCGCGCACCGTGAAGCTGTAGGCGGTCCCGTTCGCCAGGCCCGTGATGGTGCACGGCGAGCCGGGGCAGGTCTGGCGGTGCCCGGCAGCGTCGACCTCGTAGGACAGGATCGGCGCGCCGTTGTCGGCCGGGGCCGCCCACGACAGGTCCACGCTGTGGCTCAGGACCGTCCGCCCCACCACCGGGGCGCCCGGCGCGTCGGGCAAGCCCAGGACGTGCAGCGTGATCAGGCCCGCCGCGGTCCGGTCGGCGCGGGTCCGATCGGCCACATCGCTCACGGTGACGCTGAACGTCATCGTGCCCTTCGACGCGGCGCCCGGTGTGATGCGGACTGTCGCGCCGGCGGCGGTCGCCGTAGCGGCCAGACCGGACTCCTGATGCACGGCAACGACCGAGACCACCGGATCCCGAAGTTCGGAACGGACGTAGGAGGCCAGGTCCACGGTCCTCGTCTCGCCGGCTTTCACACCGTCGACCGTGATCGGCACGACCGAGGGCGGCGGCGCCGCCTCGACGCGTACCGCCAGCGTCGACTGCGCGGAGGCGACTCCGGCGACGCCGATGTCGATCGACCCCTGCGTGCCGGGCACGGCCTTGCCGTCCGCGGCCAGCGTGAGCGTCGCACCCTGCGGCTGCGGCAGGGACATGCCGCCGACCTGCGTGTGCCAGCGGGCCGTATAGCGCAACCCGGCCAGCGTCGCCAGATCGCCGACCCAGACATGGCACACCGAGACCAGGTCGACCGCGGCCGTCGGTCCGCCCTCGACGAGCGTCAGCGGATCGCTCGGACACCGCAGGACCGGAGTGTCCCTACCCACCTGCACCGGGATCGTCAGGACCGCGACCTGCGCGGCCGGATCGGTCAGGGAGCTGCCGTCGGTGACCTCGAACGTCACCGCGGCCGGCCCCGTGTAGCCGCCGGCTGCCGAAAGCACCAGCTGCCCCACACCCTGGCTGCGGACGGTCAGGCCCGCGCGCGGCGCCGTCCAGAGACGATCGGTGGTGGTGAGCCGGACCGGCTTGCCCGCCGGGTCGGCCACGCGGCCGGCCAGGTTCACAGTCGTGCTGCCGTTCGCCGGAACGGTGATCGGCGAGGCGTCCGTGACATACGGCGCGCCGGTCCCCGCCGCCGGGACATGGATCAGGCCCAGCGACAGCGCCCCGCCGGTGTCCCGGACCTCGTAGGCGACGACGTGCGGCCGGTTGTCCAGCGAGACGACGACCTGTCCGGCCGAGGTTTGCGCGTGGGCGTCGAAGGCGCGGGTCACCGCGATCGGGGCGCCGATGTCGTCGGGATCAGAGCACTGTTTCGCGATGTCCACGGTCACGCTCGCCGCACCGGCCGGTTTCGGATATGCGTCCACGCATACCGCGGGGATGTCGTATCCGGCGCGGCCGTGCACAGTCACCGTCGCCAGGGACGGCGTGCCGACCCCGTCGCCGACCCCGTAGGAGACCACCAGCGGCCTGCCGTTCGCCGGCGGCGCCGTCAGCTGGATCGGGCCCCGGAGCCCGGTCGACGCGGTTCCGGCCGGGAGGTCCGGGTTGAGCTTGGCCAGCGGCTCCAGGGTGACGGTGTCGTCCGGCGCGATGATGTCGTTCGCCAGGACGTCGACCGCGATCCGGGCCCCGGGGGCCGCGGTCACGTCGTCGTCGACGGCGACCGGCGGCTGCGGCGGACCCGGGGGGACGACCGCGATCCGCACACTCGCCGTACCCGAGCCGCCGTACGGGTCCACGACCCGGTAATCGAACTCTTCGGTCCCGGACACGGTGGGGAAGGCCTGGTAGGTCAGCGAGGTCGCGTTCCAGGACAGGACCCGGCCCAGGGCCGGCGCCGAGGCCAGGCCGGTCATGGCGACCGAGTCGCCGTCGGGATCGGCTCCGGCCGTGGCGATCGGGATCGTTATGGTGTCGCCGGCCACGGCGCGGGCTTCCACGTCATAGGGCTCCGGCGAACGGTTCGGGTTCGCCGGCGACGGCAGCGGTTCGACGGTGATGTGCACGCGGCCGACCGCCGAGCCGCCGCCCGGGTTGCGCACCACATAGTCCGTCTCGACGGTCAGCGGCGTGAGGACCGTCGCCGGGGCCGCATAGCGGACGGTCGAACCGGCGACGTAGGCGGATCCGACGCCGGTGGTGCCGCCGTCGGGACCGATGACGCGGAGCGTGCCGGGATTCGGCACTCCCTGCACGTCGGCGTCCAGGCTCAGCGGCGCTCCGCCGGGGTCGGTGTCGTCATCCAGGACAGGCACGGCGACGCTGTCGCCGGCCCGGACCGTCGCTTCGCTGTCGCCCGCGACCGGGGTGTCGACATCCGGAGGCGGAAGCTGCGTAACGGTGATCTCGCCAATGACCGGCGCCGTCTGGCCGTCGGTGATCGTGTAGTGCACGATCCGCGACGCCGGGGCCAGCGTCGGCGTCAGAGCCCTGATGCTGACCCAGCGTCCGTCGACGACCGCCGCGGCCACTTGGCCGGGGTCCGACGGCGTCGCGCCCTGGACGGCCAGCAGCGCGCCGGACGGGTCGTAGTCCGCGGCCGGCACGTCGACGCGTGTCGGCTGCTGGCCGTGCAGCACCGCCGCGATGGGGACCGTCACCGGTGGCAGGGCCGTGGCCGGAACCGCCACGACGTCGACCCGGATCGTGCCCGGTGAGAACGGCGCGTCCCCGAAGCGTGCGGTGTACGAGAACACGAACGTGCCCGGACGGTCCGCGACCACGGTGACCGTGCCGGTCCTCTGGTCTGTGGCCGCCTGGGCACCGGCGGGACTGGCGAGCGCGGAGGCCAGGGCGAGCTGGGCTGAGGGGTCCAGCGGGTCGGACCCGGGCAGGTCGTTGTCCAGCGGGTGCACCACGATCGGCCGCCCGACTTCGCCGCGCGCCAGGTCCGGCTCGGTGACCGCGGCCGTCGGCCGGGCCGTCGGGGCCTGTACGGCGATCGTCACCGTACCGGACACCGGGGCGCCGACCCCGTCGGAGACCTGGTAGTTCACGGTCTGGGTGCCGGGCGTCGCCGGCGCCGTGTAGTCCAGGAACCCGTCCGGGCTCGCGACCGCGGTCCCCGCCTTGGCCGTCGCCGAGGCCAGCGACAGGGGGTCGCCGTCGGGATCACGCCAATCGGCAAGGACCGGCAGATCAAGGCGGGCGCCTTCGGTGACCGGGTACGGCTTCGGCTGGTAGCCGGTCCGCAGCTGTGGGACGCCGTTCTCGTCGGGCGTCCTTACTGTGACCGTCACCGCGGCGTTCGCACTCAGGCCCTTCCCGTCGTCGACGGTGTACCGGAATTCGACGGTGCCGCGCGCATCCGCTCCGAGAGTCAGGGCGACGGTCTGGCCGTCGGGAGAGATCGCGGTGCCGGCGGACGCCGCGGAGGGCTTCGTGACCTGCGATACCGCCAGGACGTTTCCGGCCGGATCGGAGTCGTTGTCCAGGACGTGCAGCAGCGTGGTGCGCCCGGGACGCGCTCCGAGATGGTCGTCGACCGCCTTCGGCGGCTTCTTGCGCGCCGAGTCGTCGTTGCCGGTGTTCTGCTGGGGATCGCCGGCTTTCGGCGACGGCGGCGGGTGCGTGGCGGACCAGTCGTCGACCCTGCGCTGGTCGGTCAGGTCCCAGACCGCGCCGTTCGTGAGGTCGTTGAGCACCAGGGAGCCGCGGTTCTGGCGGAACGCGGGGCGGGTGAGCGCCACGTCGTTGTCGACGTCCCCGCGCGTAGCGGGCCGGCCGCCGCACGACTGGACGTAGTTGAACGCCGATCCGGCCCAGGCCGCGTTGACACAGCCGTTCAGCAGAACCGGTGCCGCGGGAGTCCCGGTGCCGGAGTGGTAAAGCACTGCGACCGAGCCCGAGGACAGGTCGACCGCGTCCAGCGCCGTGGGGGTCGCGACGACGACGGTCGCGGCGGCCGGCCCGGGCGTCTGGAGCACGGCTGCCGGATCCGGCTCGGGAATCTGCACCGTGGGTCCGCCGGCCACGGACAGCGTGCCGGAGTCGGCGTCGAAGGAGACCAGACGCGAGCCGACGACCGTGGCCTGAAACCCGGACCGGCCCGGGTCCTGGGCGGAAGTGCCCGGCCGGCCCGAGTTCGAGCCCTGAGTCGTCAGGGCGGCGCCGGCGGCTGTGGCGGAGCCGAGCTGACCGTATACGGGCGCTGCGAGCATGCCGTCGTGCCCGGCCGAGATCGTGACGGTCTTCCCGGCGGCGGACAGCGCGTGGACGGCCCCGTCCAAGCCGACCGCCAGGCCGGCGCCCGTCGCGCCGAGCTTGGCCGTCGGCGGAGCCGTGGTCGGATCGACGGCCGCCAAGGAGGTCAGGCCCGCCGAGCTCACCCGCATCGCCCAGACCTGGCCCGCCTTGGGATCCAGGAGCGCCAGCGTGCCGCCGGCCAGCTCGACTTGGTCCGCGGCCGGCACCGGGATCGACTGGCCGGCCTGCGCGACGGCGCGGTCGACGTCGACCGGGTAGAGCCGGCCCGCCGCGCGGTCCCACGCGGCGACGGCCGAGCCGTCCTGGAGCACGTCCAACTGATAGGCCTCCTGCGCCTGGCCCGGCGGGTTGAAGAACCCGTCGAGCTGGCCGGCCGGCTTGTTGACCCGGCCGAACTCGCCGTCGCGGTCGCTGGTGACCCAGATGCCGCCGTCGTTGAGGTCGGCGTGCCGCGCGGTGTACCCGGTCGCGAACACCGCCGAGGCCACCAGGGCGGTGACGCTCGCCGCCAGGGCGGTCCCGGACGCGGCGCGGCGCCAGCGCCGCGGTATCCCGTTGGGGACGATCATGGTCGTGTCAACTCCCTGTGCTGTTTCAGCTCCCGCAACCTTCGGGGGACCAGTCGGGCTGGGCGTCGCTCCCGTCGGCGCGGACGACCTTGACCTGCACGCACAGCCGGGTCCCGGCCGGATCGGGGAGGTCGAGGGCAGCGGTTCTGGTCACGCCGTGACGGGATCCGTCAGAGGTCTGCCATTGAAAGGTGTCGCTGGCCTGCGCGGCCGAGTAGTTCCAGGTGAAGTGCAGGGCGGCCGGGTTGGGGCGGGCGGCGGTCACAGCCGGCATGCCCGGCGGGAGATCCTCGCCGACCAGGCCGGCGCCGCCGGGTGCGGAGTCCCCGGTGCCCGACGCACTGGGCGCCGGGTTTCCATGTCCGCCGCCGGCCAGGACGGAGGCCGTGATGACCGCGCCGCAGACGAGGACGGCGGCGGCACCCGCGGCGATCCGGTTTCTCCGGGCGCCGGTCCGGATGGGCCGTTCGACCGGCTCCGGCTCGGTGACCTTGATCTTTGTACGGTCCGGGTCGGATATGAGGTGGGACGGAGGTCCGGGCCGCAGTGATGTCTTGGACGACGGGTCCTCAGGACGGTCACCAGGCCTGAACCGGCCGGCATCACCGCGCCGCTGAGTTGCGTCCGGTCCGGGCTCGGACCGGTGCCCGCCGAGCCGCTCGCCGATGGCTGTCAGCCGGGCGCACACCGTCGCGGCCGACCCCGGCCGCGACGCGGGCCTCGGAGCCAGCAGTGCGGTCACGAGCTGGTCGAGTTCGCGCGGCCCGCCAGGCAGCGCCAGTGCCGGCGCGGTCCGGGTCATGATCCGCTGCTCGATCTCGTCGACGGAATTCGCGCCCCCGGGATCGTGGAACGGCGACCGTCCTTTCAGGACATGCCACAGCGTCGCGCCCAGCGAGTACAGATCGGACTGCACGGTGGCCGCCTCGCCGGCCAGGGTCTCCCGCGGCGACCACGGCACCGAGACGTTGAACTCCGACGACGTCCGGGTTCCGGAGCGCGTACCGACGATGCCGAAGTCCGACAGATGGTAGCCGTGTTCGTTGATGAGGATGTTCGCCGGCTTCACGTCGCAGTGCACGAAGTCGGTCTCGTGCACCTTCGCGAGGGCGCCGGCGATCTGGATCCCGACCCGCACCGCCTCGGCGACCGGCAGTGGCCCGCCCAGCTTCACCCGGGTCAGCAGATCCCCGCCGGGGTAGTACGGCATGATCAGGATCCGCCGGCCGTCGGCCGCGGGCGGTGCGTCGATGATGCGCACGATGTGCGGATGCCCGTCGAACTGGGCCATGGCCTCGACCTCGCCGGTCCGGCGCCGGGTGGTGGCCTCCGGGCCGAGGGCCTCCAGCACCTTCACCGCGACCTGCCGGCCGGTACCGACCTGCCGGTAGAGGTAGACGGTCGCGTGGCCGCCCTTCGCCAGGTCCCGGATGGGCGAGTAGCCGGAGATCTGCGGCGGCTCGCCGCTTCCCGATCTCATCGCACGGCCCGGAGCTCGAAGGAGACGGCCTCGGACAGGTACACCACGGTGCCGGGGTCGATGACGGTCGGGGTGTGCGGCGGCAACAGTTCGGGCTCTCGCGCTGGCAGCGCCACATACGTCCCGTTGCTCGAACCCAGATCGACGACGAAAACCTGCCAGCCGTCCAGACGGATCTCGACATGCTCGCGGGACACCTCGGGATCGCTCACCCGGATGATGTCCGGACGGCGGCCGGCGGTCAGTTCGGTGTCGCCGAGACCGCGGCCCAGGACCACGTCGCGCTCCAAGCGCAAGGGCTCGGGATCGGTCGACAGCACCAGTTCGCCGAGCGGAGGGCGGGGCACGGTGCTGACCCGCCGGTCCGGAATCGGGGATCCGCAGACGCGGCACGATTCGGCCTCGGCCGGATTCGGGTGCTCCTTGGGACAGTGGACCGCCGGGACGGTGACGGAGCCGTTCGCAGAACGGGGAGACCAGGTGCGGCGCCTTGTTTTTTCGGCGTCGCCATCCTCGGGTTCGTAGACCGGGGGATCCGGAGCCGCGACGCGGGCGGCTCCTTCGTCGATGCCGGGTTCACCCAGCAATCGCTTCGTCCAGGGCAGCTCGGCGATGATCTGGGTGTAGAAGCCGACTGATGTGGTTTCCGTCTTCGGCTTCGGCTTCGGCATCGGCATCGGCGTACCGAGCGCTGAAGCTTGGACTACACCGACCGCCAGCGGCAGCGAGGCTTCCGCGGATCCTGTCTGCTCGCGGGCCGACAGACGGAATCCTTGGAGCCCTCCTGGGACTCGGCGGTCGGCGTCGGACGCGATGGTGACCAGGCTGCCGTCGGCGATGTGCAGCGCGACCTCAGCGGCACCGCGTACCACCGCGCGCGCGACGTCGCCGTCCCGATGGACGAACGCGTACGCGGCCCGCGTCATGACCAGGGAGTTCAGCACCTCGTCGGACGACGCCGCATCACGGATCAGGCGCCAGCAGCGGGCCACGGCCGGGTCGTCGGGCGAGGTCTCGACCAGCAGCCAGGATCGGGGACCGGCGACGGCGGTCCAGGCGCCCGGCGCGAAGACGAGGTCGGCGACCGGGTCATACGCGGTCACCGGAGAGCCTCCGTCCCTGCTTGCCGAGGCTGGGTCTCCTCACCCGCGGTTCCGGCCGCGACGGTCCGGTGGTCGACGACGACCGCGGAGATATCGTCCCGGCCGCCGGCCGCGATCGCGGCGCGGACCAGGGCCCGGGCCGCCGCTGACGAATCAGGTTCGGTCTCCAGCATCTCGGCGATGGCGGAATCGGCAAGCTCCAGGTACAGCCCGTCGGAACAGATCAGAAACCGTTCACCGGGCACGGGCGGCAAGACCCTGATATCGGGCTCGGAAGCCGGCTCCGAGCCCAGCGAGCGGGTGACCAGGCTCCGCCGGCCGACTCCGACGGCGGCGTCGGGGGACGCCGCGGCTTCCGAGACCTCGGCGGCCTCGTTGTGGTCGAGCGTCAGCTGGGTGAGGCGGCCCTTGGCCCACCGGTATACACGGCAGTCCCCGATGTTGAACACGACCCAGTGCTCCGTGCCGGCCACCCGCGCGATGCCGATGCCGGCGACGGTGGCCCCCATGCCTCGCTGGTCCGGTTCCCGGAACGCGGAGGCGAGTATGTCGGCGTTGGCCTCGGCGAGCTGAGCCCGGAAGCCGTCCGGTGTCAGCACCGGTTCCCCATCGAGCAGTCCCAGGCGCGCGATCGCCAGCGCGCTGGCTACCTCGCCGGCGGCGTGGCCGCCCATTCCGTCAGCGACGGCGAAGATGGAGCGTCCGGCGAGCACTCGGTCCTCGTTGGATCCGTGCCGCCGTCCGGCCTCGCTGGCCGTTCCCGCCAAAATCGCGAGCATGTCAGGCTCCTGCGTGCGGGCGAGCCGCCGGGACCGGGCCGGCTGCGGCGCTCTGCAGGTCCGGCGCCCGGTCCAGCAGGTCCGCGAGTTGCCGCCGGATCACCGCCCGCGACGTTGGGGTTCCGTGGTCCGGGCTGTCTGCGTCGTCGGACAGGTACCAGGTACCGTCCGGCTTCAGAGCGACGGCGAGGCTCACGACGTCCCCGCCGGCCGTCGACTGGACCACCGTTGCCGCGGGTCCGCCGTCGCGGGCGCACCAGTCCACGAAGGCATTGACGGCCTTGGACAACGGCTCGGCACCGTCGCCGAGGTCCACCGCGAAGTGGCCGAACGTACCGGGGCGAAAGGCGATGCGGAGCCGGGGCGTGTCGAAGAAGTGTGTTGTGGCGGCTTGTTCGCCGTACCATCCTCCGGCACTGGTCTGGGTGTGGCTCGAGGCCAGCGTCGCCGTCACTGCGAGGAGCTCCGGTTGCAGAGTGACACCGTCCGGGTTCTCCGGATCCGCGGGGTCCGCCACGCACAGGCCGCGGATCACGAGAGAGGCCAACCCTGCGGCCATCACGCCTTTGCCGGGGCCGTTCGGCGTCAGTCGCAAGCGCTCACGGATCGGCTCGGTCGGGCGCGGGCACGACGCCAGGAGGAACTCGAGCTCGGCGAAGGTGAGGAGCAGTGGAGCAGGCATGGGGCGTGGCCCTTCGAGATGGGGGCGCGGGGCGGGGATTACGCGTTCACAGGTGGATGCGGCCGAGGACCGAGCTGACGCCGTGGCTGACGATCCGATCCACGGCTTGCACGGCATGGACGTCGGATTCCACGACGAAAGCCGCGGAGTCGACGACGTCGGTGGCGACTCGGTGAACGCCGTCGACGACCTGCTGACCAAGGTGGGGATCGACGATACTGGCGACGTCGTAGGTGACGGTGACCGCGGCGATGACAGGCTCCAGCGGCTCGGGGACAGCGCTCAGAAGGGTCAGAACGCTTGCCGCGTCGAGGACGGCACCTACTTCGTGGTCGGCGGTCACGTAACGTTCGGGTCCGGTGGTCGGGGCTCCGCTCATCCACAGCGAGCCGAAGTTGAAGGCCAGGCCGACGGCACCGAGTCCCTGTTCGACGTGCCAGTGAGTGAGGTTCTTTATGCCGTTGTCGACGGCCTCGAGTTCGTCCGGCGTGGCCGCACCGGCCAGATACTGCGCCATGCGGAGGCTCCCCGCGCGGAGAGTCTCGGCCGTCTCGGGCGCCAGATTCGCCAACGCCGGCGGAAAGGTGAAGGGGAACAGCGCGGCACCGGTGCCCTTCAGGAGGTTGTCGATGCCATGGTCCCAGGCCACACCGTTGCCACTGCCGCCGACCCCGCCCGCGAAGCCTTCACTGGCCTGCCGCTGCTGCGCTGCGTTGATCCGCAGGATGAAGCCGGACCCGCGGAGCCACTCCTCGACCTGGAGCAGCCGATCTGTCAGAACGGTGTCCCAGTAGTGCCGAAACTCGTCGGCGTGGCCGCCCTCCCAGTACAGGCGGGAGAGCAGGGTCGTGACCTCGTTCCGGATGGTCTCGAACTGCTCCGCGGCCGTCACCATGCGCTGGGCCTGTATCTCAAGCGCACCTGGGTCTGCCCCACTCAGCGAGGACACAGTATGCTTTCCCCCTACTTCTGCAGCTTCAGAATGAGGAATGGTTCCGCAATAGCCGGCCAAAGACTCCGGCCAGAGAACGTGAATCGCGGCAGACGAAAGCGATGCCTCGGATCACCGGATGAACGCGCGCTGGCAGTGCGGCGCGCATTTCCGGAACGCGGACCTACTCCTCATTGTTCTGCAAGCGTGATCGAGATCCCCAGATGCCAGCCCGCATTGGAGATCCCACCCGAACTTTGACCGTTGGCGCCCGGCGGACCCGCCGACCACGCACGGGACGCGACTGTAGCGTGGTTCTGACATACTTGTCACGGGCTGGCGGGCGCCTGGCGTGATTACTTTGCGCAACCTTCTCGACCGAAGGTCTCATCGTTTCTGCTGCGCCTGCGGCAAGTGAGCGCGGCTTCGGCTTATACCCTTAGCGAGATATCAATGCTTTGTGATTATTCGCTCGCCGGGCATGAGCCGTTCAGGGATTACCCGGAGACTGCGCCTGGCGATAATGTCGTCCAAGCTGGTTAGGCGGCGTGTTGGTATTCGTGCACGATGCCTGCAGGACTCTGTTGCTTGATGTGATCTGGTTTCGGTGTTTTATGCGGTGAGGGCGAGTTCGAGTCGGGTGTAGTGGCTGATCCGGGTTGCTCCGAGTGGGGTGCCTGTCCACCAGGCGTCGAGTCTGACGAGGTTGACGGCGGACGCGATCAGGACTTGTTCCAGTCGGATCTTGGGCAGGCCGCGGTAGCGGGACCGTCGGGCGTTGCAGTGGCGCACAGCCTGGGAGATGGTGCCCTCGACGCCGGCCCGGGTGGCGTAGCGGTCGAGCCAGGCAGGGGTTTGCTGTTCTGTGCGGCGTTGGACGAGTGTTTCGTGCTGTTCGCGCGGGTGCAGTGTCAGGCCGCGGAAGGCGGCGGTGGTGCAGGCCGCCGGCCGGGCAGGTCAGGCAGCCGACGCCGTAGAAGTCGACGTGGATCCGGGGCTGTCCGTCGATTCTCGTGTCGATCCAGCGGGTGCTGGTCTTGCCTTGCGGGCAGGTGAGCTGCTGTTGGTCCCAGTCGATGTGGAAGTCGGCCAGGGCGTAGCCGTTGCCGGCGTGGGCCTGGCGGCCGCCGGCGGCTGGGACCGGGCCGACCAGGTCGATCCCTTGCTCTGCGGCTTCCACGATGAGCAGCGCGCTGGTGTAGCCGGCGTCGACGAAATGCTCGGCCGGGGTCCGGCCGGCCGCGGTGAGCTGAGCGTGCAGGCCAGGAATCCGGCGGGAGTCGTCGATCGGCGCGGGAACGGTGTCCACGGCGGTGATCAGGTGTGGCGCGTCATCGTCGCAGGCTTCGGTGTAGTGAGTCTTGTAGCCGTCCCAGACGGTGGTGCGCTTCACCCCGCAGCGGGCATCGCAGTCATGAGGGCTGACCAGCCGGTCGGTGCCGGGAGGCAGGTCCTTCTTGTCCCGCCACGCGGCCTGCTTTCCATCCCGGCAGTACTGCTGGTCCCACACCTGTCGAAGTACCGCAACCGCCGGGACGGTCGCCAGCCACGTCGGCGCACAGCCATCGCCGGCAAGGTCCAGCAGCCGGTAGCCGTCGGCGCCGACCTGCACGGCGAACGCGGCCCGCTCGGCCTCGCCCTTGGGCAGCCGGTAGGAATCAGCGCGCTTGCCGTAGCGGCGCACCCACTCAGGGCTGACCGCCCCGGCGGCCACCAGCCACTGCGGTGCTGCGGCCGCCAAGGCCTCCAGCGCGCAGCGCATCGTCTCGGTCACGAACTCCAGCCTGTTCAAGTCTCGGATACAGGCCAGCACATGGGTGGCGTCGGTACGGACCCGGCCGCCGGTCCGCAGCAGCCCAAGCTCATCGCATCGTTGAAGAACCAAGTCCAGGATCCTCTATTCCATCCCGGCGGCGATCAGCCGGTCACGGAACTGCGACAGCACCGTGAAATCGAACCCGGGATCGGCCAACGCCAGCCCGAGGGCAAACTTCCAGTCGATCCGGCCACGCACCGCATCCGCGGCTTGTCGATCGGTCAACCGCTCGGCGAACTGCAGCACACTGACCAGCGCCAGCATCCCCGGCGACGTCGAGGGGCCACCCCGGTTAGCCAACGCGGCCACGAAATCAGCGTTCTGGAACACCGGGCCCAGCTCGTCCCGCAGCCGGATCGCCAGACAACCATCCGGGAACGCAGCCCGGGCCACCACCACGGTCTCAACAGGAATTTGGGGAACCGGAAGCGGACGCATCGACACGGGAAGACTCCTTCATCCCCGTAACCGACGACCTCCCCGACAGCATCCCGCCAACCATCACATCAGACAACAGAGTCCCTCAGGCGTTGGAAAAGGGTGAGCGCTGAGCCGGGACAGGCCTGCGATCAGCCCATCGCGGGGGCGACGGCGCCCACGCGGTGGGTCTGCCGCATCGCCGCGTGAGTGATGACAGGTGCGGGCAAGCCGCGCGGACTCCAATCAGAACGCTCGCAGACAGCACTCACCAAGGTCGTCGAAGGCCATCACGAGCTCAGGCGCCTGCGTGAATATAGGCGGCCCACACTGAAGGGAGTGCGCGCATGCCAGGCCGATCCCGAAGAGCGCGCACGGCGTAGTGAAGCGATTCAGCCGAACGTGTGGTGTCGAACCTGGCATTCTCGCTTCCGTCGCCGTCCTCCAAACAGGTATAGAACTCGGCAGCCAGATCGACTGGTGTCGAGCCGAGAAGTTCCCACAGAGTGGCGATGACGTGCGGGAATCCGGCCAGTTGGAAGGCGCCGGCCAGGTGGATCGCCTCGTCGGCGAGATTTCCGTCACCGGGGAAGGCGGTATGGCAGGCAGAGAGGTACGCCAGCCGGGCGCGTTCGAGGCGAATGCTGGCCAGGCTCGCGATGTTCAGCGGCCTCGTGGCGTGGTCTTGCAGCAGCAGGCGGGTCCGGGAGGGGTCCACGGGATCGTGCTCGGCGTGGCAGGCGAAGTGTACGAGGGAGCAGTACGGCAGCTGCCGCGACACAGCTGCGTGCGTGGGGCGCTGTGGACATGGCTTCGCAATATCCTGTGTCTCCTCGGCGTTGTGGCCGCCGAACTCTGTGCCGATCGGGATGCCCGTCAGTAGTGTCGGCTCGGGGAGGCGCCCAGCGAGCAGGGCCGCCTCCGCCGCTGCGGAGCGGAGCGGCGACAGACCGGGGGTCGTCGGCATGGCGACAATGAGGGATCTGTCGTGCCAGGCCTCGGTGGTGGCGGCTGCTCGACGGCGCGCATGAGTCAGCGCGCGGATGGTCGGGGTGTACGAGGAGATCGCGAGGTCGATGACGGCGTTACCGGAGCCGGAGTCAGGGCTGGAGCTGGTGACCGCCGCGACAGCGCCACGATCATCGGCCTCGTGCGGGGATGCGGCGTGCATCGGCAGCAGTCCGAGCAACCCGCCGGTCGCCCACCACACCCGCGGCCACTCGCCTTCCACCGGCACTTCGCAGATTCCCAAAGCCCGGAGGGCCGGCTCGGCCGCAACCTCCCAGAGCCAGCCCAGGACCTCGCGCACCACGGCCTGGGCCCTGATCCGCCCAAAGAATCCGGCCGCGGGGTCCGCTGCGGTCCTCAGGGCCTGATAGAAGATCTCGATCTTGGCATGAAGGGTGGTGGGATCGAAGCCGGGCAACTCGACGGCCGTGATTCCCGTACTGCGCAGGAGGAGCGCATCGCTGCGTCGGCTGTTCACGTTGAAGGTCACCACTGGGCCGTCGGCCGCCTCGGCCAGCAGTTCCTCCTGTGCGGGAAGGCGGCCGAAGCCGGTGAAGCCCGGCTGAGCGCGGATCTGTGCGAGCAGCTCGTCAAGCGCGCGGCTGGCGGCACGCGGGTCGGTAGGGCGGGTGGCGCCCTGCCGCACGCGAGCGGGCGGCCGGTTGATGAGCTCGCACAGCCGTGCGTACTGTTCGGCGAACGCTGGATGCTCGCGCCGCAGGTCGGTCAGGTCGCTGCGGGTTTCCAAGGCGACGCTGAGGATCACCGCGCGGCCCGCCTCAAGCAGCTGCAAGGCCCGGGGCGCGCGTTGCGGTTCGGGGCGGCGGGTGTCCTCCAGCGCCAGTGCGGCAGCGTCCGAGGCGAGACCGGCAAGGCTTTCCAGGGCGTACTGCTGATCCGAGCGCGTCAGGTGGCGGGCGGCCACGGCCGGCAGCAGGCCGACAGCGGTCTCGAGGGCGTCGACGAGGTCGACGGCGAGGTCGACGGCGCCGCGCGCTGAGCCGAGCGCGACGGCCTCCTGCGCCGCCTGGATGCGGATGCTTGGCGGGGCTGAGACTGCGTGAACGGCGGACAGATACTGGGCCATCGCCTCATCGCGGTCCCGATCCGGACCCGAGCCGTGGCCAGCATGCCCGTTCGACTGCTCGAAACGCGCGCGAAGGGCGCTGGCGAGGTTGCCTGAGCGCCCGGCACGGTCAGGATGGTCGGCCGGCAGCGCGGCGATTGAGTCGCGGCCGAGCTTCACCGCCTGGTCCAGATCTGCCGGGTCGCCGTAGAGCTCGAAGCGGGTGCGTAGTGCGATTCCGAGATTCGACAACATGGCGCTACGGTCGGGATGGTCCTGTCGGGCCGCGTTCACGGCGGCGCGCCCTACTTCGACCGCCTCGGCGCCGTCCCCAGCCCTGTGTGTGCGATCGAAGCGGACCTCGAGTGCGACGGCGAGGTTCGCCAGACGTTCAGGCCGGTCCGGGTCGGTGAGCGCCGTGGCGTCCACCGCTGCGCGGCAGATCCGTACCGCTTCGTGCGCGTCTCGAAGTGCCTTCTTGCGCTCGAACCTGGTCCGCACCGTGATCCCGAGATTGGACAGATGCGCACCTCGGTCGGGATCGTCGGGCGCCGTCGCGGCCACCGCTGCGCGGCAAGCCCGCACCGCCCCGGCCAGATCTTCCACCGCGCCCGAGTTCTCGAAGCGCGTCAGGAGGAAGACACCCAGATCGGACAGGCGCCCAGCGCGCTTGGGGTCGCGCGTGGCAGTCGCGGCCGCGGCCACCCGGCACACCCGCACGGCTTCGTCCAGATCAGCGGTCGAACCTGTGCGCTCGTAGCGGGAGTTCAAGTCGACGGCCAGACCCGACAGGAAGCGCGCGATCCGGGTCGTGGGGACCTGCCGCTGCCGTCGTGTCGCGTGCAGCCCGGATGGCCTCGTCCAAATCCGCAGCCTCGTCGCGGCGCGCAAAGCGAATGCGGAGCATCGCAGCCAGGTTCGACAGGAACAACACCCGCTCAGGATCATCGTCCAGGGCTGCCTCCAGGGCACAGCGGTTGATCCTGATTGCCTCGTCCAGGTCAGCGGGCGCCTCCGCGTGCTCGAAGCGGGCATGAAAAGCGGTGGCCAGGTCCGAGACGAACATCGCACGTTCCGGATCGTCCGCCTCGATCGCATCGACTGCGGCGGCGCGTACGCGCACTTCTTCATCCACGTCGGATGTGCGTTCGAAGCGTCTGAAGCGTGACTCCAAGCCGTGGGCCAGATTCGCGAGGATTCTCGCACGGTTGGCATCGTCGTCTGGGCACGCGGCCGCAGCCTCGCGGCCGATCTGGATCGCTTCGTCCAAGTCTGCGGTCGCGTCGGAGTGCGCGTACTGCTGCTGGAGGGCTACGCCCAGATTCGCAAGGCTCCCAGCGCGTTCCGCGTCGTCGACGGGTGTGGCGGTAACGATTCGCCGCCACAACCGGACGGCCACGACGGACTCGTCAGCATCCTGTGTTTCTACAGCGTCCGAAAGCAGGCGAGTGCCGATCTCCACGGCCGCAGTGGCGAGTTCTGGGAGCAACTGCTCTGGAAACTCGGTGAGCAGGCTTCCGGCCACCCCGGATCCGGCGGCCGCCAGCGGTTCGGAAATAGTCGCGGGGCTGACGAATATGGGAAGGAACATCTCGATTGCTGCTTTCCGATGTCCGGCCGCTGACTTCCCGCCTGTCAGCTCGCCGCCGATCGCGACGTAGCGGTACCAGTGCAGCCAGCCGAGCAGGGTCCGTGCTTCGAGTGCGGCCGCGCCCCCGTCGTCCCGGGCGGCGATGACGGCCGCGAGCGCTTCCATGGCGTCGACCACCGCTGGCTCGAGCGCCGCAGCCGCACTGCCAGGTTCCGCCATGCCGCGCAGGCTCCGCCGAACCGCGGTGAAAAGCTCCCGTGCTTCACTTTCCACCGCTGAGCCCCCAATCTCGTATAGCCTGCCACAAAATCGCACCACGCCCAGCGGCCAGCTTAGTTCCGCAGATTCCGGACTCTCGGTACGGCTCGCGGATAGGGCGAAGAACATGGATGGCCGCGTCACAGCCGACCGCCCCACACCCGACGGAATCGAGAAGCTGGTGGCAGACCAAGGTAATGCCGAACCGGTTGAGGCCCTGCCGACGACACCCGGTGCGGCGCAGCCGACGGATTCGGCTGCCGAACCATCGGAACGCACCCGCGCGCGCCTCGAGTACGTGTGCACACATCACACCGAACTGAGCGCGGAACTGATCCACATCGCCGGTGCGGAACAGGACGAGTCAGTGCTGCTTCGGAGCCTGGCCGTCGCTCTGGCCGAGGACCAGCCCTGCGAACCGGCACTCGAGGCGATTCACCAGGCACTGATCGAGGCCAATGACCAGCTCGGCCTCGACGGGCGGATCGACCCTGAACCGCGCGGCCCGCATCCGGTAGGCGTCGATCCCGCGCGGCCGCCCGCGACTGACGAGACCGTCTATGTGTGCCCGAAGGCCCGCTGCCCCCGCTACGCGTTCCACCCGGCCGGCGCCTCGGAACGCTGCGACATCGCGCACCTTCCGCTGCGCAAGGACCGGCTCTAGTCATGACCGACTTCATCAGCACTCTGAGTAAAAAGCTGGCCGAGCGCTGGCTCACCCTGCTTGTGCTGCCCGGCGTGCTGTACCTGGCAGCCGCCGCGACCGCTGCCGCCCTCGGCCAAGGCGTCACTCGCAGCCTGAGCCTGAGAGGTCTCGTCCACCAGGTCGGGGTGTGGGCCAAGGCGCCCGCCGCGGTCACCACAGGTGGGCAGATCGTGCTGCTCGGCGCGGTCCTGGCCGGCTCAGCCGCGACCGGATTGGCAGCGCAGGCGCTGGGTTGGGCCGTCGAATCACTCAGTTTGGCGGCGAACTGGCGTGCCTGGCCGGTGCCATTGCGAAACCTCGCCAAGTGGCGGGTCGGCGCCCGTCGGACCAAGTGGACCAAGGCTTCGGCGGATTACCAGTCGGCGCGCGAGGAGGCCGCAGAGGCGCGAACCCGAGGGCAGTACGCTGACCCCGACAAGCGCCGTGCCGCCTTCCGCAGAGTCATAGCCGTCGCGCGGATCCAGCCTGACCGCCCGACCTGGAGCGGCGACCGGATGCACGCCATGGATGAGCAGTTGCGCGCCGAGCCGGGTGTCGACCTGCCGCAAGACTGGCCGACGCTTTGGATCGGCCTTGAAGACGCCGCTCGCAAGGACATCACCGAGGCGCGTACGGCTTTGACCCGTGCCACGACGCTCGGCGGTTGGGCCGTGCTCTACGCGGTGCTCGTCATCTGGTGGTGGCCCGCCGTCGTCGCCGGCGCGGTGACGGCTGTCACGGCCCGCCACCGAATCCGTACCGCCGCCGACACCTATGCCGAGCTCGTTGCAGCAGTCGGCCGACGGTACGCCGCCGCCGAACGAGAATCCGGCGCCGCAAACTGAGCGCCAGCCCATCGTTCCGCACGTCTGAGCCGACCTGTCACGCGCCGACGGCCCGAGATCGTCGCCGGTCCGCCCGTGAGATGGCGCGGCGCCTCGCACTCGACCGGCTGCGCGCCGACCAGCGGGTTCAGGCCTTCTGCACCGGCGCGGCCCCAACCTTGATCGGCGCCATCGCCGGTTCGGCGATCGGCGCTCGCGGCCCGGCACAGCGGCGTCAGCGCCCAGGGCGCCCGGCGCCGCACTGATCGGGTGGCCGGTCGGTTGACACCGTCCCTCACGCCAACGCCACCACCGCGACCGGGCAGTCAGAGTGCTGCAGCAGCGTCTGGGTCACGGGTCCGATCTGCATCCCGTGGTGCCCTTCGCCGTGCCGGCGGGCGCCGGTCACCAACAGGTCGGCGCGGTAGGAGGCTTCGACCAGCAAGCGGCCGGCCGAGCCGGTGGCGACCCGGTGAGACGACTGGACCTCGGGGTTGTCCTTGCCGAAAAGCTCATCCGTGCCGGTCAGGCCGCTGGCCGGTATTCGTTGATGACGCCTCCTGCGCGGCGGGTTCGGCGGGCCCGGAAGTCGTCGAGGTCGGTGACGTTCGGCGGTAGCGTTTTGCGCGGCGCGGCTGCAGACAGTCCCATATGGGGCCGGTGATTGTTGTGATGGGCCTCGGACTCACGCAGGATTCGGCGCAGGTGTTCTTGGTTCCATATCAGGGTGCGGTTCAAAAGTTCGCGGCGGACGGATCCGACCCAACGCTCCATTTGCCGCGTTCATACGTGGTGTTCGCACGTTGCACAGCACAGTACGGATGCCAGCGTCCGCCAGGATCGCGTCGAAGGCTTCGGTGAAGTTGGAACCACGATCGCGGATCAGGAACTTCACTGTGGCAGCGGCGTCGTCGAGGTCCATGAGCATGTTTCGGCCATCTGCGTGGTCCACTCGCCGGTCGGATGGAGCGTGCTGCCGAGGATGCGGATTCGGCGGGTGGCATGTTCGATGACGGCCAGGACGTAGACCTTCGTAGCGTCCAGGAGGTCGGCGGTGAAGAAGTCGGCGGAAATGATTCCTTCGGTCTGGGACCGCAGGAAGCTCGCCCAAGTCACCGAGCCGTGTCGTGGCGCCGGGTCGACGCCGGCGTCTTTGAGATTTCCCAGACGGTGGGGGCGGCGACGGCGATGCCGAGGCCTGCCAGCACGCCAGAATCCGCCGGTAACCCCACGCCGGATTCTGGCGTGCCATGCGCAGCACCAGGGATTTGATGTTCCGGTGCGCGGCTGGACGACCGTTCTTCGGACGGGACCTCTTCGCCCAGCGGCGCCGCAGCAGGTCGCGGTGCCAGCGCAGGATCGTGTCCGGGGTAACGAACAGACACAGTCCAGCGCGGCGCGTTTTGGGTACCGGACCGAGCAGCAGCGCGATGATCGCGCGGTCAGCCCAGTCAGGTCGCGGACGCTTTCCTGCCGTGGCGAGTTGACGCTGCGGGACAAGAACGGCCAGGGTGACCCCCGCGGCCCGGTTGAAAGCGCCCGCCATCGGCGGCTGCGACTCACGGATCTTCCGGTCGGAGTCGATGTAGCGCAGGGCCGCCACATGACGGAACGCAGGCTCCGGGGGCACCTGCGGCACGATGTCGCTGTTGTTGAGCGTGGTGGAGCACCACTCGCGGTCCATCACGGATGGGTCATGGACCGTCCGTCGGCTGCGGCGGTCTGGGGCGATGGACCGGACGGCCGTCGAGGCCGTTGCAGAGCGGCTCGTAGTCGTCGAACGTCCGGCCACGGAGCAGACGCTCCGGAACCGCCCCCGTGACGAGGTCGTACATGAACCGGTCGAAGGGCGGCTCGAACTCGGTCCAGGCGTTCTCGTCGTCCACCATGTCCAACCACAGGATCGGCCACTCATCGGGCTCCCGGGCGGGCCACGCAAGGAAGAAGAACGCCTCGCGGTTGATCGATTGACCCCACCGGATCAGCCCTTCCGGTTCCGGATGGATCGGGTGGGGAACGCTTGGCCGCGGCCCCCATTGCCGTCCCGCCCGCCGACGTTCCAAGTAGTCGCTCCCAGCCTTGATACAAGAAAGCAGGTCACGGAAGCCATCGGCGGTCGGCGAGGGATGGGCAAGCTCTATCGACCCGATCAGCGCGAATCCGTAGGCCTCGGTGAACTCCACGAACGCGCGCGGGAGCCGCAGCCCGAGACAGTCGTGGATCGGAGACCAATCGGGCGGCGGCTGGTTTTCCGGCCGCCCAATGGTCTCCATGATCCGGTCGAGGTAAGAAGTCACGTCACGGACAAGTGCCGGTGCCCACGTTCACCGACGGGTCGTCAATGAAGGTGCAGGTGTAGTTGAACGTGGGCCCAACCGCCTTCACCGTGATCGAGGTCGGCACGGGGTCGTTGGGACCTGGGTAGTTCGGCACCGATTCGTAGGCAACCGTGTCCGACGCACCCAACGCTCCGATCTTACTGAGGATGTCCTTCTCGAAGCCGTTCATGGCTTCACTGTCGACGGTACGCGAGAATGCGACAAGGTTCCGGGCGTCGGTCCCGTACCCGCCGAGGGAGTTGGCGAGCAGGTGAGCCTTACTATTGGCCCGCTGGTCCGCGACCGGGTAACCCTCCACGTTCGTCGCCCTCGACGCCTCGTTGCCGCCTGTGCGTGGACCGGGCGTCGCGGTGCCATGCGATACCCGACGCCACGATGCGACACCGAAGACCAGACGGAATCCTTCCAGAACGTCACGATCCGGCACGATGTAATGCGGAGTCTGGTATCGAACCCTTGACCTGATGCGCTACGGATCAGAAGGTTTGTGCGCACGTGGTGAAGTCCCAGCTCGCAGTCGCGAGCTGGGACTTTCGTTGTTCAGGTACGACAAACGGCGGCCCGATTCCAGAATTTCACCCATAGTGCCTGAACAATGCTGTCCCCGGATACCGCTGGCGACAGCCCATCATGGCTGGTCAGCACTACTGTCGGCCAACTGGTCTGAAACTGCGAAGCCAACGGCCGAAGGACGGTCGTGGGCTTGTCGGCGCACAAGGACTCTCTAGCCAAGAGCTGCGGGTGCGGCACCCACAACGCCCCGCCTCCGGTGACGCGATCGGCCTAGTACCCGGGGAAGACCTTGCGCAGCAAGTCGAGGTCGGCGACGCCGGTGGTGACGATCCCGGTCGGCGTGTGCCGCGGCGCGAGACGTCCGGCTTTGAGACGCAGCCACGCCTCGGCCGGCAGCGTGAGCGTGCCGTCGTACTTGTCAGCGACCTCGAAGCCGGTGCTCACCGGGGTGGTCAAGTTCAGGGCGAAGTCCGACTCCGGCTCGCTCGTGGTGACGTGGAGGACCAGGCTCTCGCCGTCGAGGTGCTCGGGCTTGCTGATCCATGCGGTGAGGTCCGGCTCGCCGTGCAGGAGCTCGCGGACGGCTTGCGGCGTAAGCGTCGCGTTCACGTCCGAGGCGACACGGATGTCCCAAGAGTGCATGGCCACCTCATTGAGACGCATGCGCCCGGCGGTCGCCACGTCGATCGGCGCGGGCAGGAAGCCCACATCGATCCTCAGGCTTTTACGCGCATCGGCATCCAGCGATTCGTACAGCTCGGTCAACTCGCGGTTCGCCACGACGTACCCGTCGGCGCGCTCCCGGCCGGACATGGCGTTCCACCGGTCCCAGACAGACTCGTTGAACTCGCGGCCACCGAGCGCCGTACCGTCGAGCGCGGCTTGGAGCGTCGCCCGGTTGATCTCCGCGCCGCTGCCCAGGTGGCTGAGGACTTGCGAGATATCCCACTCGGACGCGGCCGAGGGCCCGGCCAGGTCATCGTCGCTGAACACCGCGACCTGCTGGGCCAGGAGGTCGTACTCGCTGCGCAGGGCGGCGATCACCGTATCGGGGCTACTCATGCGTTCTCCAGGATCGACGGGGTCCTACATCGCTCAAATCTGCGCGACGATCTCACGGTAGACGCGCTCGCAGCACACGACCGCGCTGGTGAACAAACCTGAACCGGCCTGAGTATGTTCCCGGTGAAGTGGACCTCACCCTTCCGGACGCCCTCGTACCCTCCGGCGCTGGTCGCCGGAACGGGCGCCGGTAGCCGTGGATGGTGGTGCCGGGAACTTGTCGTCGGCGGATCCGGTCGGCATGGGCCGGGAACAGGGCCACGTTCGGGGGCGCGCAGGCACATTCCGTCGCCTTGGTGGCTGCGGCCAGCGTTGTAGTGCGCGATGTACTGGTCCAAAACGACGCGCAGGTGGCGTTCGCTAAGGATGTGAAAGAAGTCCGTGGCCAGGAGAGAATCGACCTGGGTTCGCAAAAACGTGCTCTATGAGTCGTCGCAGCGTTTCGGTGGCGGGTTCCGGTAGGCGCGCAGGATCTTGCGGATCGTGGCCGCGGCCACGCGGTGTCCCAGCCCGCGCAGCTCGCCTGGATCCGCACCGCGCCCCAGGTCCGGTCCTCCCGTGCCATGGTGACGATCAGCTGGACGAGTTCGTCGCTGATCGGTGGCCGGACCGGCGGCCTCGGCTGCCGCCACTTGTTCGCGACCAGACGCCGATGCCAACGCAACAGCGTGCCCGGGGTGGCGAACCGGTGGCCGCGCAGTGTCTTGGGCAGGAGCTTGGACAGCGCCGCGAGCACCGCCCGGTCGGTCCAGGCGAGCCTCGGCTTCGGGTTCGCGCGGCACAGCACGGCCACCGCACGGCCACCTCCTGGCGCAACACCAGTGTCTCGGTGTTCGTCGACGCCTTTGAACGGGCCAGCAGCGCCAGCCAGGCCAGGAGATTCACGAGGCAGACCGACGACCACAGACCCCGATGATGACACGGAATCACCCGAGGTCAGGCCTCTTGGCCGAGTTTTCTGAACAGGACAGGATTCACCTCGGCGTGAAAAGAGGCTCGCGCGGGATTTGTCATCCGATGCAAGCCCCTAGTAGCTCGGCTTTACTTCCCCTTCACCACATGCGGCTGCACGTGCACCGGAGCACGGCGCTGATGCCCCCATTCATGCGCCGGGGGAAAGTCCACTAGATCTGTGTACAGCGGCAGTCGGCCGTGCAGCCATTGCGGCCGGAATCCGCTCTGGAACGGCACGACGTCCCCGTCGAGTGCCGCCTCGACCGAGCTGTCGCCCTTGCCGAGGGCGGCAAGCTTGAACTGCTCGAACTCGTAGGGTAGGCCCTGGGCACTCAGGAACGAGGGACGGTCCATCACCTGAAAGTGCAGGTGCGGGGCGCCGGAGTTGCCCGAGTTGCCGAGGTTGCCGATCTGCTGGCCGGCGCGGACGTGTTGCCCGACGTGGACGAACGAACTCGGGCTGCCCGGCTTCATGTGCGCGTAGCCGGCGTAGAACGTGTGGTGCTGGTATACGAACTTCTCGATGATGTGGTTGCCGGCGAAGTCCTTCAGGGGCAGCCGGCCCAGCGGGGGTTCCTCGGTCGGGACCTGGTCGGGAAGTCCGTCCACCACGGCGACGATCTCGCCGTCGGCTACGGCGTGGATCGGGGCGCCATAGTAGGCGTAGCTGGACAGGGATGTCGCGGGGCCCTCGAAGAGCCGGCCGTGTTCGTCCAGCCTCAGCCAGTCGATCGCGGTGCGCTCGGGGAAGTTCGTGGTGCCGTCCAGAGGGTTCACCGCGCCGCGGTGGGCTGTGACCTCCGAGCAGCAGCCGTTCGCGTCGAACCAGCGCGGGCCGGCCAGCGGGGACTCGATGACCGGGGTGGGGAGGTCGGAAGCCGGGGTCTGGCCGACCTTCACCGTGACTTCGTCCGGGATGAGTCCCCCGGCCTGGGGCTGGGCGAAGGTGATCCGGACACGGTGGATGATCTTCTCCGGGACCGGGCTGCCCAGGGGGACCGAGGCGTCCATCCAGACGATGGCCTGCTCGCCGGCGGCGATGACGGCCGGGCCGGTGATCGGGGTGGCGAGCTGGGAGATCTTGAAGTGAGAGGCGACCGTCGGCCCGCTGAGCGACTGGAGCACCCGCGACGGGTGGTCGGCGTCCAGCGCCTGGACCGACGCCACGGTCGCCGGGTCGGGCGCGTAGTTGACCATCAGCAGCTCGTAGACCAGGTGGATCCGGCCGTCGGTGGCCGCCACCGGCGTCGGCTCGATGGTCGGGATGACCGTGACCGCCGTGACCTGGTCGGCCGGAAGCGGCTGGCTGGCCCGCGCGACGGAGGGCACGGCCAGCAGGGCCAGCGCTCCGGCGAGGAGGGAGGAGCCGAGAATTCTCCGCATGTTGTTCCCTGGAGTCGAAATGGGCTCGTGTCGCCGTCGTCCGCCAGCGTGGGTCGGGGTGATGGTCGGAGCATGGTCCGGCGATCCGGCGCGCTTATGTCCGCTTATGCGAGAGAACCCACGATTGGCCTGACTTCGGGAGTGTCGGAAGGACCTGGAGGACGTGCGGGGGCAGGCGCGTGGGCGAAGGTTCGAGAAGGGCCGTCGATGCCCTCAGCGCTGTAGGGGCGGTACGGCCCAGCACGTCGTCATCAGCAATCGGCGACAGCTGCGCCTCGCGAGCCATCCGCCGAACTCGCCATCGCATCAGCCCTGCGATGGTCAGAAGCTGGTCGAGGACGACGCGAAGGTGGCGTTCGCTGGCGATGAGCATCCGGTCGGTGCACTCACGGAGTACGGACCCGACGAACCGTTCGGCAATGGCGTTCATCTTCGGCGTTTGCGGCGCGGTTGTGAGCGCGGTGATGCCGGTCGCGCTGAATACTGCGTCGAACGTGGCGGTGAACTTGGCGTCGCGGTCCCGGACAAGGTGGCTGAAGCGGTGCTCGGCGGCTTCCATGTCGGCGGTGAAGTCCCGGGCCAGCTGAGTAGCCCAGGCGGCGGTCGGGTACCGGGTGATGCCGAGAAGGTGGACCTTGCGCGTGGAGTGCTCGATGACGAAGGCGCAAAGTGTGGCTCCGGCTATTCCAACAGCTTCACCATCTGTGCGCACGCCATGAGCAAGACGCAGGCCTGCTCACGGGACAGCGCCGAATGCACCCGGACATCGGCGAGTTGGTCTCGCAGACATACTATGACGGACGCTTGGAGCATCACACGCAGGACCCTGAGACCAAGCGACCGGACATCAAGATCCTGCACGGCTTGACTACGCCGGCCGTGCTCAAAGACAAACCATCCTCTGGCTCGACCTGCCGTGGGCCGGTGAGGACCCGCTCGCCACGGAGAGCACGACGCCCAAATACCGCAACCCGGCTAAGGCGCGCGCTCTCGGACGGTTCCTGCATGGACTGCGCGGCGACCCGAACCAACCAACTTACATCGCGGTCCTGTCCCCATACGCGCAGCAGGTCGGCTACCTCCTCAAGGAGCTGAACACCCCGGAGCCGCGGAAACACCTTGCAGCATCCGGTCTGCACCTGGCACCGGACCCCTGCGGTCGAGGCTTGACGCAGTGGACGAAAGTCGCAACGGCTTCTTCACCGTTGACTCGTTCCAGGGAAACCAGGCGGAGATCATCGCTGTCAGCCTGGTCCGCAACAATACCCGCCTCAGCGGTGACGGCCTCGGCTTCCTCGTCGAGTCGCCCCGAATGAACGTCCTGCTCTCTCACGCCGAGCGCCCCACGACACGACGCCGGACGGCGGCTGCGGGCTCAATCAGCTACGCGCCACGTTCAAGGTACACAACCGGCTGATCACCGAGGGCTTGGTGACGCTGATCCAGGAGGGCTGGGTGGCCATCGTCCAGCAGGACCAGGAGATGCGCTACCTCGTGACGGACGCCGGGAACATCACCGTCGAATCCGGCCGCCGCCCGGAGAACCGCCACGTCCGCACCGCCTACGCGACGATCGCTCGCGAGCGCCTGACCGGCCGGCTCGCTCGTGCCAACGACCTGGCGCTGGTCACCAACCGCGAGGTGCGGCACGCAATGAGGCGCTCGGTGTGGAGGCAGGCGCTCAAGCCGTCGATCACCCGAACCGCGATCAACGGCGGCGAGGCGGAGCGCCTGCTCTACCGGTCGAGCGAGAAGCGGTGAAGGTCCGGCCGGTCCGGAATCTGTGCCGTCCATGCCGTCGCGGGCTCGGTCGGGGTGGGACAATTCACCGATGGGTAGCCGTCGCAAAGCCAACCGCTCTCTGAAGATCACCCACCGCCGGGAGGACGCGGCTTCGGTTGTCCCGGGGTGCCGATGTGCCGTGTGCGACGGAGGGACTGCCGCGCTGCGCCGGACGTTCGCGTCCGGTCTCGCGGACCTTTCCGGTCTCGACGGGGCCGATGCGATGGAGACGGCGTGTTCGACGTTGTTCGGGGTGATGTCGATCAGCGTCGGCGAGGACGCGCTTCATGGCTGGACGCAGGTCGTGCTGCCGATGCTGCGACAGCGTGCCACGCCGGAGGCGGCAGCGGTCATGTGCACGATCGGCGCTCTGGGTGGCGGCAGAATCGAGCAAGCGGCCGAGGTCGAACTCGGGCGTCTGGCCGCGGCCGGGATCCAGCCGCCTGCCTGGGTGGAAGCGCTGCGGTCGCCTGTGACGGCCCGCGACCTTCGCGCGTACGAAGATCCCGACGGTTCGACGTTGCTGTTGGCCGGGCACCTGTCCCGGGCCGGCACCGATGCGGGACTGGTGATGGCGGCCGACCCCGAGAACTGCGGCGCGTTGGAAGACGTGTGGGTGGTGGAAGGCGACACGTTCGCAGACGTGCTGGCGCGGATGCGCAGTCTTGGGCAGCGCACCGGCGCGCCGCTGGCCGAGGTGACACTCGACGCGGCGGAGTGGCGGTGGCAGGCCGAGGCAGCGATGGACGCTCGGGCCGTGCATGACGCCGCTGACGCCGCTGACGCCGATGACGTGGCCGACATGTTCGAGGAGTTGTCCAACGCCGACGGCGACGGTCCCGGGTGGCGGGCGATGGAGGCGATGCTGCGGTTCTGGATCGGGCAACTGCCTGATTCCGGCAAGCCGAAGCCACCACACGGCGACGAGGCCGAACCTCCTGCGGTGCTACGGGAGCTGTTCGCTACCGGGGCGTACGCGAATTGGGCGTCGGCGCGCACGCCGTACGACCCGGCACGGCCGGCCGCCGTCGAGCTGCCCGCCCGTCGCAAAAAGTCCGACGACCCGGCGCCGGTATATCGGCTGCGGGTGGACCTGCGCGGGGCCAGGCCCCCGATCTGGCGGCGGCTGGAGGTCGCCGACGACACGACCTTGGCCGAGCTGCACCGTCTCCTGCAGATCGCATTCGGCTGGGACAACTACCATATGCACTGCTTCGAGACAGATCTTGGTACGTTCGGCATCGCCGACCACGACCTCGGCTACCGCCCGGAACAGGCCGCGACGCTGGAGCAGGTCCTCGCCGAGAACGGCAAGATGACCTACACCTATGACTTCGGCGACAGCTGGGAGCACGTCATCACCGCGGAGTCCGTCACCGCTCCGGCCGAAGGCGTCGCCTACCCGCGCTGCACCGGCGGCCGCCGTGCCGCCCCACCTGAGGACTGCGGCGGGATCTGGGGCTACGGGGCACTGTGCGAGATCCTCGCCGACCCCGAAGACGAGCAGCACGCCGAACGACTGGAATGGCTCGGCCTGGACGACGCCTCCGAATTCGATCCCGCAGCGTTCGACCTGACCGAGACCGACCGGCTGCTGCGGTGACGTTATCGGTGACGTCGTCGGTGACATGGCCCGGCTCCATCTGATCGTCGGTCGAAGGCCGGGCACGGAACCGCGGTGCGGAACGCCGGCTCTCACAGCAGCGCCCGCACCGGGTTCTCCACCACGCCGACGAAGGCCTTCAGCCACTCGGCGGCGAGGATGCCGTCGATGACGCGGTGATCCGCGGACAGCGTCACCCGCAATACTGTCGCGACCGCGACGACGCCGTCCTGGACGACCGGCTCGGGCCGGGCCGCGCCGACCGCGAGGATCATCGACTGCGGCGGATTGATGATGGCGGCGAACTCCTCGGTGCCGTGCATGCCGAGATTGGTGACGGTCAGCGTTCCGCCGGCGAGTTCGTCCGGGCGCAGGGTCCCGGCTCGGGCCCGGTCGGCGAAGTCCCGGACCCGTGCCGCGACGACGCTGATCGGCATCCGGTCCACGGCGTGCAGCACCGGAGTGACCAGACCGGTCTCGGTGGCGATCGCCACGGCGAGGTCGGCGGTGGCGAAGCCGCGGGTCGCGTCCTCGGTCCAGATCGCGTTGGCCGCGGGGACGAGGACGTGGGCGCGCGCCGCGGACTTGAGGATCAGGTCGTTGACCGAGACGCGGTCCGGGCCTGCCGCGTTGAGCTCGGCGCGGAGGGCGAGGAGCTTGTCGACGCGGCACGTGGCCCGGACGTAGAAGTGGGGAATGGTCTGCTTGCCCTCAGCCAGGCGGGTCGCGATCGCGCGGCGCATACGGGTATGGGGGGTGTCTTTGTAGCCGGCCGTCGTGGTCGGCGGCGGGGCCGATTGCGGCTCTGCCGCGGCCCGGGGCGCAGGCACCGCGGCGGCGATCGCCGCCGTGACGTCCCGTCGGACGATGCGGCCGCCGGGCCCGGTGCCGGCGATGGCGGCGAGGTCGAGTCCGGCCTCGGCCGCGAGTCGGCGGGCCAGGGGGCTGGTGAAGATCCGGGCCGACGCGGGGGTCGCGCGGTCGTCCGTGTCAGAAACCGCGGCCTGGTCCGAACTGACCGGACCGACCGGACCGACCGGACCGACCGGACCAACCCGACCGGTCTGGCCGCCCCGGTTCACCCCTCCCCCGTCGAGCCCGGCCACATCCAGCC
>NZ_JAACYW010000810.1 GCF_015356825.1 Catenulispora rubra
GAGCACCAGGACGTCGCAGTCGGCCCGTAGCGCTTCGACGTCGCGGACCATGGCGGCCAATTCGTGGGGATAGGGCTCGGTCAGGACTTTGGGCGCTCGCCCGGGGACCTCGGCCGAGCGCAGGTCCGGCACGTAGGAAGTGGAGGCGCGCAGGGTCGCCACTCCCGGCGTCTGCGGCCCGGCGGCCATCCCGAAGGGCCAGCAGATGGCGGTGTAGGCCAGGAAGCCGTACCGAATTCCGTCGCGCTCGAACACGACCGGGCGGTGCGCCGTGCCGAGGTCCGCACCGGCACCGCAGTGGGCGATCCCGGCGCTGTCGAGGGTGCCGAGGCCGGTCAGCATCGCCTGCGGGGGAAAGGTGACGTTGTTGGCGACGCTGACCGCGTCGATGC
>NZ_JAACYW010000811.1 GCF_015356825.1 Catenulispora rubra
GTCCAGGGCCGGACTCCAGCCTTCGTGAACGTCGACGGTGACCCCGGGATGGCGCTGCGCCATCGCCGCGACCAGTTGCGGCACGGTGTCGAAGACCGCCGAGTGGATGTAGCCGACGCGCACGGTGCCGAGCTCGCCGCGCGCGGCCGCCGCGGTCTGCTCGATCATGCGGTCGGTCTCGGCCAGGATGCGGCGGGCCGAGGCGATGAACACCTGTCCGGCTTCGGTCAGGTGGACGGCCGGCCGCCGCCGGAACAGCGTCACGCCCAGTTCGCGCTCCAGGTCGCGAATCTGCCGGCTCAGCGGCGGCTGCGCCATCATCAGCCGCTCGGCCGCGCGCTGGAAACCGCCCTCCTCGGCCACGGCGACCGCGTAGCGCATGAGACGGAGAT
>NZ_JAACYW010000812.1 GCF_015356825.1 Catenulispora rubra
GTCTGGCACTGGCCCGCGAGATCGTGACCGATCATGGCGGCACCATCCGGGCCGTGGGGCGTCCCGGGGCCGGGGCCACGTTCACCGTCCGGCTGCCGGCCACGGCCTGAACGCGGGATACCGGTAGCGATCACCAGGTGGGTGTCGGCATTGATGATGACCTGCACGTTTGCCGAGAAGCGATAGTCCCGGGAGGCCGCGGCCACGCGCCGGTCCCGGACCGAGACTCCCATCAAAGCTCCGAGCTGCCGCATCCGCAACCAGTCTTCCGCACAGTTCACGGGTCCGGAAGTGTTTACCTATGGCACGAACGTTCCATGAAGGCCGTAAAAAGCTTTGAAATCCACAGCCCAACAGCAACCCGGCTCGAAAACTCCAGCCCTCCCCAAGAA
>NZ_JAACYW010000813.1 GCF_015356825.1 Catenulispora rubra
ATGGTATAAAGAACAACTTGGTGTTGAACCAAATATTGATATTCAACCTGCGCAACCATTTGAACGTGGCGTAAGCAATGAGAAGTGTAAAGCGCAAGGTGGTACTCTGATTTATCAAACTTGGAAAGATGGCATGAATCCAATTAAATAATAATTTATCCGTTTAATATACAAAGAATAAAGACTTGGTCGAATCGTGGATGATATATTATCAAACGCACGGCTCGAACAAGTCTTGTTTATTATGTCTTCGTTATCTTTGTATGAAGGAATAACAGAATTACAATTAATGTACTGAATAATGCAATTAATGTTGTGATTAGTGCTAATTTAATTTCTATTGGTAGCCAAGTCAGTACAAAAGACCAATTATTGCTACCGAGAATGAGAT
>NZ_JAACYW010000814.1 GCF_015356825.1 Catenulispora rubra
GCCTGACCATCCTCGGCTGCTCGGCCGCCAGCGCCTCGGCGAAGCCCGCCTCGGCACCGGCCAGCGCCGCCCACCTCACCGCCTACAGCCCCGACGACGGCCCCACCCAGCAGGTGATCGTCACCGGCGCGGTCGCCGACTACGGCCAGGCCGTCAGCGTCAACCCGGACGGCACGGTCAACCCCGAGCACAACAGCCAGCTGGAGCTGAAGCTGACGCACGGCACGTTCCGCCTCGACATCGCCTCGATCGACAAGGCCTTCGTCGCCGCGATGGCCAGCCGGTTCCCGACCGACCCGGCGACCTGCTCCGGCAACTTCGCGGTGACGCAACAGGTCCCGGTCGTGACGGGCTCCGGGACCGGCTCGTATAAGGGCGCTGACGGCTCGT
>NZ_JAACYW010000815.1 GCF_015356825.1 Catenulispora rubra
GCCCTGCACCGTAAGAACCACGACGCCGCCAACCCGCAGGAACGGTTCGCGATGGCCGCGCGGATGCGCCGCCACCTCGTGGCCGCCGATGCCGACGACCACGTCGCCGCCGGCTTCGACGTCAGTACTCTGCGACGCGTGGCGACCGTCCGGAACGCCGTCGCCTCCTTCCTGTTCCCCGAGCGGGACGACTGGGTCGACGCGGACATCGCCAGCTTGCTCAGCGGCGGCTGGGCGGCCCGCGACGGCCTGGCG
Source organism: Catenulispora rubra (assembly GCF_015356825.1). Classification (GTDB taxonomy): domain Bacteria; phylum Actinomycetota; class Actinomycetes; order Streptomycetales; family Catenulisporaceae; genus Catenulispora; species Catenulispora rubra. Next base: position 256 of record NZ_JAACYW010000815.1, read on the forward strand.
GCCTGGCTGCTGATGGCCGCGGTGACCCACTCCCGGCAGAGCGAGCGGTTGGCGAAGTGGGCGCACGCCGACGCGCTCCGGCTGTGCTCGGCGGCGACCGCGACCATGGTGGCCACCGTCGGGCTGGACGTGATC
>NZ_JAACYW010000816.1 GCF_015356825.1 Catenulispora rubra
GTCCAGGACCGAGCGGAAGACAGCGGGCCTGATGTCGTCGAAGCCAGGTCCCTTCGCCAGGCTCAGCGCCGTCGAGCCGAGCTCACCGGCCACGTCGAGCATCCCCGAGAGCTCCCAGTCGAGCACCACCGGCCGACCCTGCCGAGCGAGCAGGTTCCACGGTCGGATGTCCTGGTGGGTCAGCACGACCGGGCCCGCCCGTTCGCAGGTGTCGACGAAGCGGGCGATCGCGAGGAACGTCTGGACCTGGGAGGCGAGTTCGTCAGCCCAAGGCTGTCCAGTCGCCGCCGCCCGCGCGGCGAGCTCGGGCCAGTCCCGTGCCGTCGGCTCCTGGACCGACCCGTGGGTCCACGCGACATCGAGCGCGTGGATGCGCGCGAGGATCTCACC
>NZ_JAACYW010000817.1 GCF_015356825.1 Catenulispora rubra
GTTGCAGGGTGCGGTGCATCAGCTGGGTGGCCTGCGACTCGTCCATGCCGGTGACCACCATGATGCGCTGCCGGAGGCCCTCCTCCTCCTGCCCCAGGCTGTCCAGGACCGAGTAGTCGTCAGGCTGTCGGGGCGTCGAGACAACGATGCGGACCTTGACGCCCTGGGCCATCTTGCGGGCCAGATCGTCGAACAGTTGCAGGTCCATGTAGGGCAGCCGGTAGAAGGGCAGCTTGCCGTAGCAGCCGCCGAACACGTCCTGCTGGGACAGGATGATCGAGCTCTTCGCCGCCTCGATCAGGGCGTGCTGGGCGACCAGGTCGGGATTGACAGTGTAGAAGTCGCGGGCCTCGGTGCCGGTGGCCCACTTCCCATTGTTGATCAGATCC
>NZ_JAACYW010000818.1 GCF_015356825.1 Catenulispora rubra
TGTCAAAGCACCGGCAACCTGGTGTCTACTCACTACCGAGGAATGCCGACACGGCGCCGGCGACCCGTGGGGACTGGTGAGCGATGCACGCAAACGGCGAGAAGGCCGACGAGCGACGGAAAGCGATACAGCGGGCTGCGGGCCCGGCGTCGCGACGATCCGGGGCGGCTGCGCAGCTGCTCGCGCTGCAATCGTCGGTCGGGAACGCCGCGGTGGTGCAGCTGATGCGGGAGGCCGGGGATCCGTGGCTGGCCGGGCAGCATCAGCATGGTGCCGGGTGTGGGCATGAGGGGCAGCACGAGGTTCAGCGCTCGTCCGTGCCTGACGTGCTGCGTGGTTCGGGCCGTCCGCTGGATAGCACGACCCGCGATGACATGCAGACCAAGAT
>NZ_JAACYW010000819.1 GCF_015356825.1 Catenulispora rubra
CACCAACCCCGCCCCACCAGCCCCAGCTCAGCGGACTGATCTTCAGTCCCCTGCCACGCTCGCCAAAACCTTCCCCACGGGTTGGCAAAAACCCCGCCTTCTGTCGAAGTCTTGACGGAACTTCCGCCCACCCCAAAGGTGTGTCACATCCACCCCCGACACAAGAGGGTTACATGCAACGCAGGGTCCAGCCGACGAGCGAAGCGGTCCGCGCGGCGAACCGCGCCCGCGTCGTGGACATCCTGCGTCGCTCCGGAAGCGCCACGCGCGCCGAGTTGGTCAGCGGCACCGGCCTCTCCCGCGCGACGGTCTCCAGCCTGATCGGCGAGCTCGCCGACCGCGGCCTGGTCTCCGAACTCCCCCAACCCGCCGCCGACACCCCCGGCC
>NZ_JAACYW010000082.1 GCF_015356825.1 Catenulispora rubra
CCCAGTTGTTCCCGGCCGCGTCGCGGATGGGCACGGTGATGACCACCTGGCGGCGCAGCAGGGCGGCGGTGTCGTCGAACGTGACGGTGCCGCTGATGATCGGGACGTCTGCCAGCTTGGCGCCGCCATCATGGCCCTGAGCACGGCCTCCTGCGCCTCGACCCACCCCGCGGCCGAGCCGCCAGCCACCGGGCCGATCCCCACCATCACCTCACCAGACCAGGTCACCCGGCCGATCTTCTCCTACACCGTGAGCGCGGATCAGGCCACGACGATCTTCAGCGCGATACGTGTCGGGACCGAGGCGTGTATGCGGGACTTCGGCTTCACGCTGGAGCTGCCCAAGCCCCCCGACGAGAAGCGTGACGTCTACCAGAACCTGGCCCGCACCAAGGAATACGGCTTCTTCGACCCCGCGTCGGACCCGGCGAAGGGCTACGACACGAAGGTGCACCAGGAAGTCGACACCGCACTCCTGAACCGCATGCCCGCCGACGAGCGCTCCGTCCTGGACGGAGTCGACGCGGCCGGCAAACCGACGGCCACCTTCGGCGGCAAGCCGGTCCCCTCCGGCGGCTGCGCCGGCGCGGGCGTGACGGCCGTCGGCGGCAAGATCCCGATCGTCCAGGACTCCGGGGCGCTCCCCGACCAGGGACCTGCCGTGCCGGCGACCGATCCGCGCGTCGCCGAGGTCAACAAGAAGTGGTCAGCCTGCATGGCCCAGAAGGGCTTCCACTACGCGACCCCCTGGGATGCCTACATCAATCCCCGCTGGAGCCAGCTGACGCCCGCCGGAAACGACGTCGTCATCCCGCACGAGGAGGTCGCGACGGCGAGCGCCGACCTGGCGTGCAAGCGGGAGTTCAACCTCGTCGGCGTGGTGGTGGCGGTCGAAGGCGGATACGACCGGCAGTACATCGGCTCCCACAAGGCCGCGCTCAACGAGTACGACAAGACCGTCGCGCAGCAGGTCCAGCAGGCGTCCGCGTTCATCGCCAGCCATCCCGGCCTGCCGTAGACCGCACAGCCGGCCAGCCGCGACCATCCCGGTCTGCCGTAGGCGCCAGTGCCGACTAGCTGCCTTCAGTGCTCGAAGGCCATCAGGTTCTTGCCATATGCGACATACACCCGCGCATCATCCGCAGCGACCGTCCAGACAAGATCAGCGGTGGCGGCAGCGTCGTGGTAAGTCCACCGAGTCTGACCGGTCTTGGCGTCCACCGCGAACAACGACCCGCTGTCGTCCTCGGCCGCATACAGCACGCCAGCAGCCCCGGTCCCGGTCGCAGCAGTAAGGGAAGTCTTGTCGCCGAACTTCGCGCTCCCCCGCTGCACCCACCGCGTGACGCCGGTCGCAGCGTCGAACGCGCTCAGCGTTCCACCGCCCGCCCCGGTCGTGGTGGCCACGACGAGGTCCGCATCGCCCGCGCCCTGCCCAGCCAGTACAACCACGCTCTGGAACTCATCCGCCGGATTCGGGCCGTCAGCACTCCAGCGCACCGTGCCGGTGGCCGCGTCCAGAGCGTAGAGCTTGTCCGCGCCCCAGTAGAACGTGCTGCCGGAGACCGTGAGGCACGCCGCCGGCGAAATCGGCAGCCCGATCGACTCCGCGTTGCCGGTATCCCTGTGCCACACCACGCTCCGGTCCTTCAGCGAGTACGCGGTGAGCCGGTAGGCGATCTCGTCGGCGGTAGCTACCACACCGGCAGGCTCGGAGGCAGCCACCGCCAGGTTGTAGTCGAGCCCGTCGACGGTCCACGCGACGCCGTGGCCGGCAGTATCCACAGCCCACAGCTTCCCGTGCATCGCCCCGCCGCCGCCGACGACGCCAGCACCCACACCGCCCTGCCCCTCGATCGACCCAGTGCTGAAGACCAGCGACCCGGCGGACCCCTGCACCGTCGCGATGTCCACGCCACTGGTGCCGATCTGGACCTTCCACCGCAGCGTGCCGTCCGTCGCATCGACAGCCAGGACATCGCCGTCGGCGTCGTACCCGTAGAGCGTGTCCCCGACCACCATCAGCGGCGCCTCGATGTTGACGAAGAACACGACCGACGGCTGCCACTTCTCGACCCCGGTCTGGGGATCGTAGCCCCGCACGTTCCCGAAGCGGTCCACCAGCACCACAGTCCCAGCAGCCATCGCGATCGCACGCACGCTACTGCTCACCGTGACCGACCAGCCGGGCGCCGCGGCCGGACCCGCGAGCGTGCCGGGAGTACGCACCGTCGCAGGACCCGGATTCACCGGCGGATTCAGGGCACGTTGATGGCGCGCGTTCTCGGAGTGCTCGGCGGCGACACCCAACGCCACGGCCCCGGTGACGCTCACCGCGGGTATCCCGAAAAGGATCGCGCGCCGCGTAATCGGCCGCATCCGCTTATCACCGGCACCGACACCAACGCCGACACCGGCCAGCCCCAGCACCGAATCCTTCTTGGATTCGGACCCGTATCCGTCGTCGCCGCGCATGAGCTGAGATTAACGGATGCGCGACGACTGCGACCTAAAAGCAGCTGGCGTGAACAGCGACTCAGAACTCGACGGCGTACCGCACATGAGTACCCGTTACCGCGAACCCCGCCCGCTCATACAAACCGATCGCACCGGTCGGACTCGCGGAGTCGACGGTAAGGCTGGCTTGGTCATAGCCACCGGCCTTGGCGGCCTGTTCGGCGAGGGCGATCAAAGCGCTGGCCACGCCGCGTTTGCGGTAGGCACTGCGGGTCCCGATGAGCATGAAGTGCGCGTCGCGGATGCCGGTGGCCTCGGTGTCCGAGTCCCACGAATGGGTCAAAAGCATGCCGGCGGCAGCAGAAGTAGCGCCGTCGCGAATCAGGAAGCTGAGATCAGGGCGGAACGACTGCCAGCCGACCATCGTGCTGTGCCACTGCTCCGCAGGCATCGAAACCGCACCCCAATGATCGAGGAACGCCTCATTGCGGACCGCAAGGAACTCCTCGCTGTTGTCGGCGGAATGCTTCTCGACAACGAACCCGGCGGGAACCGGCACGCGAACGACAACGCCGCCATCAGCCTCGCCGCCGCCCTCGACCTCGACCCCGGACCCGACCCCGACCCCGACCTCGCGAAGGTCGTGCGCCATCTGCGAATACCACCGAATCGACGCCATCCCCGCAGCAGCATAAGCAGCCAGCGCCCCCGCATTCCGCTCGTTGTTCTGCGCATCGACAGCCAGCGCAAGCTCCGGATGGTGAATCGCGTGCAGCTCCCTCGCGCTCGCAATACCCTCGGACAGCAACCGCGCCCCGATCCCCCGACGCCGATACACCGGATGCACCCCGCCCTCAAGCATCACCCGATGCTGCCCCACCGCGAGCGGCTTGTGCTTGGCCAGGAAGTACCCGACCATCGCCTCCCCGTCGAACACCCCGAGCGAACCACGCGCGAGGTCGAGCACCGGGTCCCCGATCAGCTCGGCGACGTCGTCCTCGCCGAAGAACTCACCGAAGTGGTCCACATCCTCGATCGCGTTGAGCAGCACGGCACAGGCAGCGGCGTCACCAGGGGCGACGGGGCGCCAGGTGAGGGTGGAGTTCGACGATTCGGTGGCCATACGGCGACTGTAGGCAGCGACGCTCGCACTGTCATACGGATTTCGGCCGCCCACGCGACAGTGAGGCGAGCGCCGAAGGAAGCGCAGCAGACGAGTATCAGTACTCGGAGTATCAGTACTCGAAGAGCCCCGAAAGCTTCGGCAGCCGACGATTCATCTCATCCACATCGTCGAACTCGAAACTCCACTCCCCATCCGGATCCGCGTCGGGATAAACGATCGCATCGCACGCCGGGATCTCGCCACCGGTGACAGCCGTGAACGCCCGCGACGTCATAACCAGCGCCGACCCGCACTCCAGCTCGGACTCAGCCTCAGCCGCCTGAACAACGATCGGCCACGTGGCCAGCGAATCCGGATCCCGCAGCGCCTGCTCGAAACGCTCGCGCCCCTGAAGAATCAGCCAGCCACGGAAGTAGTCGAAGCCGTCATCAGAGCACCCACCGTTGATGACATACGCCGCCGCCCACAGCGAATCCTGGAACGAGTCGGCCATCAGCTGCCAGAACACCTGGTCGGCAGCAGTGATATCCCCTACCGGAAGCCCCGAGAACAGCGCCTGGGCCTCCTTCGCGACAGCCTCGGCGTCATCGAGGTCTGAAACGCGGTCGCGCGCCTGGTCAACCAGGTGCCAGAACTGAGCGGTGTCCACGGTCGCCCAGCATGTCAGGTCGAACCCTCACTACACGAGACCTGCCGCGCTGATCGTCTCCTGCGCCCGCAACAGCTCGTCCGCGCCGAGCACCCGCTTGTCCCACCGCGCACCGATATGCCCGTCGGGCCGGACGAGCAACGTCCCGTACCCGCCGCTCAGCCGCTCCACCCGCACCGGCAGCGGACCACTCGGTGCGAGCTCAGCCCAGCCGGCCGCAGCCGGGTCCTCGACAAACAACGTGAACCACTCCCCGACAGCGTCCAACGTCGACCGACCGCCGCCGAGATCAACGTGCGGCAACCGGTGGCCCGGCGAAGTGCTCGGAACGTAGTCCGTACCGGGCTCGCCGGCCTCGCTCCCATAAGCAACGCCCAGCACCAGCCCGAGCTGCGCGAAGTAATGCTCCGACCAGGGAAGTTCGATCTCACCGCCGGCGTCGTCGCCCGCCAGCTGCTCAACGCGCTTCTGCTGTGCCTGGATCAACAGTTGGGCGTTGGCGACCGCCTGGCGCAGTGTCAGGTGCGCGACGGGCAGCCGCTCGGCCTCGTACGTGTCCAGCAGACCCGGCCGAGCCCACCCCTGCACCACCCCCGCGAGCTTCCAGCACAAGTTGTGCACGTCGGCAATGCCGGTGTTCATCCCCAGACCGCCGGCCGGCGGAATCGCGTGCGCGGCATCACCGGCCAGCAGGACCCGGCCCTGTCGGAAGTGCTCGGCGACGAAAGCGTTGACCGTCCACCGCTGCACGCGCGACACCTCGAACGGCAGGCCGTCACCAAGCGTGCGCGACAGCGGCTCGCGGTGGTCAGCCCCCTCCGGAACCTGCCCGATCCAGGCCCAGCCGCCCTCGGGATACATCGGCAGGATCGATCCGAACGCGGTGACATAAACACCGGCCGGCGCGTCGGCGCACCGCTGCCGCAGGTCGGCCTCGAACATGACGGTGGTCGTCAAGCCCAGTGCGCCCGGACCGACCGTGCCGATGCCGAGCAGCTCCCGCGCCGTGGAGTTCGCGCCGTCGGCGGCGAGGACGTAGCGCGCCCGAACACTCGTCCCGTCCCCGAACGAGGCCAGCACGCCGTCCGGCTCCTCGGCCAGGCCGGCCAGCTCGACCCCGAACCGGATCGGGCTGTCCGCCGCGTCGAGCAGCGTCGGTTCCAGCCGGTCCTGGGACGTGACCGCCCCGAGCACCGGGCTCTCCGCGATCGGCGCGTTGACGCCGATCATCGCCGCGCTGGCGAAGTCCGGCTCGGTGAAGGAGTCGCGGAACCGGACCCGGCCGTACTCCGGGGCGAAGGCGCGCGCCGCGACCCGGCGGTCGATCCCCAGCTGCCGGAAGATCTCCATCGACCGGACGTTGAGCAGCCGGGAGCGCGGGAAGGGCGAGAGCTCGGAGTGCTTCTCGACCAGGACGGTCCGCACTCCCCAGCGGTCGAGCAGCGCCCTGGCGGTCAGCCCGACCGGTCCGGCGCCGACGATCAGGACATCCACGTCCGGCATGCTGCCAATGAACAACACCCCCGGGCGCGCCGCAACCGGAATACGCGGCCCGGGATGTGACCCGAGACGCGACCGCAGACGCGGCCCCAGATAGGACCAGAAAACCCAGTCCGGGTGTCAGCGCCCGCCGTCGAGGAGGCGCTCCACCGCCTCGACCACGAGCTTGTGGTCCTCGACCTGCGGCAGCCCGGAGACCGTGACGGTCCCGATGATCCCGGCGCCGGCGACGGTGATCGGGAACGACCCGCCGTGCGCCGCGTAGGTGTCGCCGGGCAGCCCGGAGGCGGCCTCGAACGTGGTCCCGCGGTCGCGGTGGCGCTGGCCGACCAGCAGCGAGCTGTGGCCGAAGCGGCGCACGACGTTGGTCTTGCGCTCGATCCACGACGCGTTGTCCGGGCTGGTGCCGGGCCGCGCGTGGTGGAACAGCTGCTGGTCGCCCCGGCGGATGTCGATCGCGACCGGCAGCCCGCGCTCGCGCGCCAGCTCGACCAGCAGCGAGCCCAGGGCCCAGGCGTCGTCGTGGGTGAAGCTGCCGAAGACCAGGCGCTCTTCTTGGGCGAGCAGTTCGTCGCTCGTGGGTCGTTCGCTCGTCGCTCGTTCGCTCACGGGGCGAGTTAATCAACAGTGTTGCCAAACAGTCAACCGGAGCCGGCGGACACCAGCTCACACCGGCACACGCCGACGCGCCGCCCACTCACACCGACTCACGACCGCCCCATGACCGCCTCACGACCGCCTCACGACCCACTCACCCCGTGGCGACCGGCTCCTCCAGCCGCGCCGCCCGCCCCGGCAGCCACACACTCAGCAGCGCCCCACCCCCCGAGGCGCGCGCCGCCGCGACGTGCCCGCCGTGGTTCGTGGCGATGTGCTGCACGATCGCCAGGCCGAGGCCGGAGCCCGGGGTGGAGCGCGCCTCCGGCGAGCGGTAGAAGCGCTCGAAGACGTGCGTGAGGTCTTCCTCGGCGATGCCCGGGCCCTGGTCGGCGACCTGGAGCAGACCGTCGGCCAGGGTGACGGTGACCGTGCCGGCCTCGGGCGAGAACTTCGTCGCGTTGTCCAAAAGGTTGGTCACCATCCGCTCCAGCGCCGTGGCGTCGCCCTGCAGGTACCAGTGCTCCAGGCGGAAGTCGTACGTCACGCTGACGCTGAGCGCCCGGCGCTGCACCCGCTCGGCGGCGCGTTCGATGACGTTGACCAGGTCCAGGTGCTCGATCGTGTGCGAAGGGTGGTCGTCCCGGGACAGCTCGACGAGGTCTGCGATGAGCATGGAGAGCTCTTCCATCTGCGCGCGCACGTCGTTGAGCAGCGCGACACGTTCCTCGGCGGGCAGGCGGACGTCGTCGGGCGCGGCGGAAACCTGCGCGAGCAGGTCCAGGTTGGTGCGGATGGAGGTCAGCGGCGTGCGCAGTTCGTGTCCGGCGTCGGCGACGAGCCGCTTCTGGTGCTCGCGCGACTGGGCCAGCGCTTCGAGCATGGTGTTGAAGTTGCGCGTCAGCTGCGCGATCTCGTCGTCCCCGTTGACGTGCAGGCGCCCGAGGTCGCCGGTTCGGGCTATGTACTCGGTCGCGTGCGAGAGCCGCACCACCGGTCGCAGCGCCGCGCGCCCGATCGCCAGGCCCGCGGCGGCCGCGAGCCCGATGCCGAGCAGGCCGACCACGACCGAGATCGTGGCGATCGTCCTCAGCGCCGACTCGGTCTGGGCCAGCGAGGTCGAGAAGACCAGCGCCGAGGGCTGCGGGTTGCCCGGGGATCCGTCCCCGTAGGTGTTGTGGATGGCGTAGACGCGGTAGTCCACGCCGTTGTAGTTGATGGTCCTGAGCGAGGTGTCGCTCTGCTGCGCGGCGACGGCGACTTCGGGCGGTCCGAAGGGGGCCCACACCTGGTAGGTGGCGAGGATCTGGCCCGCTTGGCCGTCCGGGCCCAAGCGGCGCAGCTCGAGGTTCTGGGGCTCGTGCGCGGAGCCGTCGGCGTAGACCAGGGTCTCCTGGTAGCCGGAGGTGGCCAGCAGTTGCCTGTTGGAGGCAAGGTCGAGGTAGTCCGGGGTGAACATCTGCAGCGGCACCGCGGTGAAGACGGTCGCGCGCTGCTCCAGCTGACCGTCCATACGGTCCATGATCGTCTTGCTGATCGCCAGATAGCTGATCAGGGCGCACAGGGCCACCGAGAGCCCCACCGCCGCCACGACCAGAAGGGTGATCCGGGATCGGAACGACCGCCGATTGAGCCAATCGCCAATCCTGTGCATGGGCAGAGCTTGAGGGGTCGCGCTGAGAGTCAGCTGAGATCCATCCGTGAGCAGGGTGAGGAAGAGCGCTGGTACGACGCAACGCGGCTGGTCGAGGACCTGAGGATCCTCGACCGGCCGCGCTGTGCGTGTTTCGGCGTGTGTTCAGCGTGTGCTCAGCGGGCGTTCCGCCGAAAACGGCTCACGCCGCCGGGAGCGCGGCCACCCCGACTTCGGCCGCGGAGGCGTAGCCGTTCGCTGCCGCCGTCGCCGTCAGTCGTACGTAACGCGCCGAAACCGGTGCGAACTGAACGGATTTCAGCGTCGCGTCCTGCGGCCAGGTCCCGGGTGCCGCCGCACTCGTGAAGGTCACCCCGTCGCTGCTGACCTCGACGGTGTAGCCGGTGATCGTGCCGGTGATGTCGCCGTCCAGGCGCGGCTGGTAGGTCAGTCCGGTGACGGTCTGCGCCGATCCCAGGTCGATCGTCAGGGAGATCGGCAGCGGGTCGTGGACCGGGCTGAACTGCGAGTGCCACAGGGTCGTGACCTGGCCGTCCACCGCGTTGCTCGCCGGGTAGCCGTTGTTGGCGCTGCTGGCCGTCGCCGACAGGGTGGAGCTCGGCACGAAGGCCGGCCAAGGCCCGCCCGGCTGCGTCGCGACCGGCGCGCCGCAGGCGATCTGCAGACCGCCCCAGTCCGCGCGGTCGTTGTAGGTGCCGTCGCCGCCGTCGCCGACGACCAGGCTGATGACCTTCGCCGAACCCAGGTTCACGGACATGGCCTGGGGCGCGGCCCGGGTCACCAGACCGCTGTCGTAGAGCTTCACGCCGTCGCCGTAGACCTGGAAGCTGACGGTTCCGCCGGTGGGGTCGAAGTTGGCCGAGTCGTCGATGCCGACGGTGGCGCTGAGCGTGCTGCAGTTGCCGCCGACGTAGTAGTCGATCGTCGACACGGACGCGGTGCCGACGCCGGTCGGGTACGTGACGCCGTGCATCGTCAGCGGACCGCCTCCGGCGTCCTCCAGATCGACGCGCGGGACGAGATATCCGCTCGCCGCGTCGAGCCAGGGGTGGTGGCTCAGCGGGCCGGTGCCGGAAGGCGGCGCTGCGGGGACCTGAACCTGCGTCGACTCCGCGGTACTGAGCGTCTGCAAGGACCTCCGCGCGCCGTAGTTCGAGCTCTGCCAGCCGTAGTTCGCGGTCAACGACAACTGGTCCGGACTTGGCAGAGCCCCCGGCGCTGCGGTCACCTGCCAGCTCGCCGCCATCGACTGCCCGCTCTTGAGCCGGCTTGCCGTCACCGAGCCGGTCGGCGTGGCCGTCCAGCCCGCCGGGACGGCGAGCGTGAGCGTCACGTCCTGGATCGGGAGCCGGCCGTTGTCGGTGAAGGTGGCCGAGACCGGGAAGGAGGCGCCGGGCGCGACCAGGGGAAGCGCGGCCTGCGCGGTCGGGGTCAGGGTCGCCGGGGACAGCACGGTCGAGGGGGCCGTGGTGGCCGGGTCGCCGTGCCGGGAGACCCGCAGCAGTATGACGCCGTGCGGGGCGACGGTCGCGGCGATCGTGCCGGCCGACTCGGTCGTCGTGTGCTGCCACAGATCGCGCAGGGCGTAGGCGCCGGACTTCGGCAGGCCGATCTGCGCGGCGGTCGCGGAGATGGTCTGCGGGGTCGTGCCGCGGTTGAGCAGTGCGACCGCGACGTCGCCGCCGGCCAGCGGCTTGGTCCAGACCTGCGTGTTGGCGGGGTTCGTAGCGCCGCTCAGCACGGTGCCCTGGATGCCCAGCGGGTCCTGGTCCACGGCCAGCACCTCGCCGTTGGTGAGCATCGCGACCGCGTTGTCCGAGAGCTTGGTGATGTCGCTGCCGATGATCAGCGGGGCCGCGACGATCGACCACATCGAGAACTGCGACTGCGCCTCGGCGTCGGTCATGCCGAGCTCCGGGCCCAGGTAGTCCGGGTCGTTCCAGTGACCGGGGCCGGCGGCCTCCGGGTGCGCGGCGTCCGCGTCCAGGTTGCGGAGCACGTCGGAGTACTGGACGTTGTTCGGGAAGCCGATGTCGGTGTCGGTGCGCCAGGAGTTGCCCGTGCTGGGGCCGAACTTGTAGGAGTCGAAGGCAGTGCGGCCGGGGGCGGCGCCGGTCTCGGGGATGAACGGGTTGCAGATGTTGAACAGCATCGGACGGTGGCTGCTGTTGTTCAGCAGCGCGTCGCGGAACTGGCCGTAGACCGTGGCGGGGTCCAGGCCCATCTGCTCGCTGCCGCAGAAGTCGACCTTCACCGCGTCGTAGTCCCAGGCCGCGAACTGGTTCACGTCCTGCTGGTAGCGGCCGTAGCTGCCTTGGTTGGCGCCGCCGCAGCCGTTGAGGCCGGAGTCGGTGTAGATGCCGGCTTTCAGGCCGCGGGAGTGGATGTAGTCGGCGACCGCCTGCATGCCGTCAGGCCACTGACTCGCGCTGACGGTGATGTTGCCGGAGGCGTCGCGGGTGCCGTTCCACCAGCCGCCGTCGATCCAGACGTAGTTGTAGCCCGCGGCGGCGAGGCCCTTGTTGACCAGGGCGTCGGCCTCGGCTTTGATCGTCTGCTCGGTGAAGGTCGAGCCCAGGCCGTAGTAGGTGTTCCAGCCCTGATACGGGGTGCGGGCCAGGTTGTTGATCGGGACCGCGGTTCGGGACGGCGGTCGCGCGGCGGTCGTGGTCGCGGCCGCCCAGGCCGTCGCCGTCGTGGCCATCGTGGCCATCAGGGCCGCCGATGCGGCCAAGGCGATGAATTTCGGTATCAGTCTCATGCTGGCAACCCCACAGCCCGTTCGCGAGAGCGCCGTTGCTGGAGCACGACGGCGACGACCAACAGTGCGCCTTGGGCGATGTTCTGCCAGAAGGCGTTGATGCCCTGGACGGTCAGACCGTTCTGCAGGGCCCCGAGCAGGGCGACGGCCAGCAGCGTGCCGCCGACGCCGCCCTTGCCGCCCTTCAGTGCGCAGCCGCCGAGCGCGGCGGCGGTGATGGACTGCAACTCCAGTCCTTCGCTGCCGGAGACCGGCTGCCCGGAGCCGGTGCGCGCGGTCAGCAGGATCCCGGCGACGGCGGCCACGACGCCGGAGAGCGCGTAGACGGCCAGGATGTACTTGTTGAGGTTGATGCCGGCCAGGCGGGCGGCGGTGTCGTTGCCGCCGATGGCGTAGACGTTGCGTCCGATGTCGGTGTACTTCAGCAGGACGTGGACCGCGGCGGCGACCACGAGCAGCAGCCACACCATGACGGGCACGCCGGCGATCTTGCCGCGGCCGAGGAAGACGAAGATGCTGTCGTTGAGCACGTAGCCCTGCGCGCGTCCGTTGGAGACGAGCTGCGCCACGCCCTTGTACGCGGCCAGGCCCGCCAGGGTGGCGATGACGGCGTTGACCCGGCCGTAGACGATGATCGCGCCGTTGACGACGCCGATCACCGCCCCGATCCCGATGGCCGCGCCGATGCCGGCGAAGGCATTGGAGCTGGCGCTGGTGAACACCATGGCGCTGGTCACCGACGCCAGGCCCGCCTGCGAGCCGACCGAGATGTCCAGCGCGCCGAGGATGATGACCACGGTCTGCACCACGGCCAGGAGCCCGGAGATGGTCACCGCCTCGGCGATGACCTGGATGTTCTGCCAGCTCAGGTAGTTGGAGTTGAGCGAGCCGAACAGGATCAGCACGAACGCCAGCGCGGCGATCAGGCCCAGGCTCTGCGCACCGGCGCGGGTGACGGCGGCGCGGAGGCGGCTCGCGGGAGTCGCGACGGCGGGAGGCTCCTCGGCCCGCTGGCCGAGTGTCGAGGGGGAGGTGGTGGTCATCGGGGACTGCCTTCCGGGGCGGATCCGGCGGATTCGCGGATCGGCGCGGGGGTGGTGGCGGAATCGCTGGGACTGGCGGATGTATCGGAACTGCTGCGGCCAGCCGACGTGGAAGCTGCGGGAGCAGCGCCGGGCGGCAAGTTTCCAAGATCGGTCGGGCTGTCAGAGCTGTCCTGGCCGCCGAGATCATCAGCCATCGCCAGCGCGAGGATCTTCTCCTCCGAGGCCTCAGCCCGCCCCAGCTCCCCGGTGACCCGGCCGTTCTGCATCACCAGGATCCGGTCGGCGAGCCCCAGCACCTCGGGCAGCTCCGAGGAGATCACCAGCACCGCGGTGCCGGCGGTGGCGAGGTCGGCGATGATCTGGTAGATCTCCGCCTTCGCTCCCACGTCGACGCCGCGGGTCGGCTCGTCCAGGATCAGCAGCGCCGGTTTGCGCGCCAGCCAGCGGGCCAGGACCACCTTCTGCTGGTTGCCGCCCGACAGGGTCCTGACTTCGGCCTCGATGGAGGGCGCGCGGACCCGGAGGCGGTCGGCGTACTCCTGCGCCAGCGCCTTCTCCGCGCGGCGCTTGACGAAGCGCCAGCGACGCAGCCGGTGCAGGCTGACCAGGGTCGTGTTGTCCCGGATGGTGCGCTGCGCGAACAGGGCCTGAGCCTTGCGTTCCTCGGGCGCCAGGCCGATACCGGCGCGGATGGCGTCGCGGGGGCCGCGCAGGCGGATCGCTTTGCCGTCCATCAGGATCCGGCCGGAGCGGATCGGGACGTCGCCGGCCAGAGCCAGCGCGAGCTCCGAACGTCCGGCACCGATCAGCCCGGCCAGCGCGACGATTTCGCCGGCGTGTACCCGCAGGCTGATATCTCGGACGTCGTCCGTGGTCAGCTGCGAGACGTCCAGCACCACCCGGTCGGTCGCGGCATGCTCGCGCACGAACAGCTGCGACAGGTCGCGCCCGACCATGAGCCGCACCAGCGCGGTCTCGTCGACGTCCGCCGCCGGCGCGGCGCCGGCCAGCTCGCCGTCGCGCAGTACCACGACGCGATCGGCGAGCTGGAACACCTCCTTCATCCGGTGCGAGACGTAGATGACCGCGATGCCCTGGTCCCGCAGCCGCCGGATCAACGCGAACAGCGCGTCGACCTCGTGCTCGGACAACGACGACGTCGGCTCGTCGAACGCGATGGCGCGCGCCGGCGTGCTCCCGGTCAGGGCTCGCATGATCTCCACGAGCTGCCGCTGGGCCGGGGTGAGCTGCGAGCCGAGCAGATCCGGATCGAGAGCTTGCGCGAAGCCCAGGCGCTCCAGATCGGCGAGCACGCGCCGGCGCAGCCCCGCGCGGTCGAAACCGCGCGGGCCCCGGCGTGGCAGCGCTCCGGCGTAGACGTTCTCCGCGACGGAGACGTGCGGGATGATCTCCGGCTCCTGCGGGATGAGCCGCACGCCCGCACGGTGCGCGTCCTGCGGCGAGTGCAGGTCCAGGACCTGTCCGTCCAGGGACATCCGGCCCTGAGTCGGGCGCTGGTCGCCGGTGAGGATGCGCAGCAGCGTCGACTTGCCGGCGCCGTTCTCCCCCATCAGCGCGGTGACCTGGCCGGCCGGGAAGACGACGGTGACGTCGTGCAGGGCCCGGACCGGGCCGAAGCGCTTGGAGATCGCCTCGGCCGCGAGCCCGGTCCCGGCACCGTCGATGCCGGCACCGTCGAAACTGGAACCGCCGATGCTGGAACCGTCAGGGCTGTCCACCGGCCTCAGCTGCACTTCACGCCGGCGGACTGCCAGGTCGTGGCGTCCACCATGGTCGTGGGAGCGTCAGCCTCCTGCGGGAAGGCCTTGCCGTTCTTGAGCTTGTCGTACATGGTCTGCACAGCCAGCGCCCCGATGTTCTTGCCGCTGATGTACAGCGCCGCCTTCATGCCGGTGGGCTGCGAGCTGCCCCAGTCCTTGCACGCCAGGTACGCGCCGAGGCCGACACCGATCACGTTGTCCGCCGACACGCCGGCGTTCTGCAGGGCCGTGACACCGCCCTGGACGTTCTCGTCGTTGCAGCCCCAGATCACCCAGTGCTTCACACCGGCGTTGGCAGTGATCGTCGCGGCGACCTTGTCCTGCGCGCCGGTCGGGGTGTTGTCGGTGGCGACGTCGATGTTCTGCACGCCGGCGCCCGCCCCTGCGGTGAAGCTGGCCTTGGCGGCCTTGACGCGGTCCGTGCAGACGGTCACGTCCTGCTTCCACGCCGAGATGGTGCGGGTGTCTGCCGCGCTCCAGCCCGCCTTGGCGAACAGGTCGGCGGCCTTCTTGCCGACGTCGGTGCCCATCTGCGTGCCGCTGAAGCCGATCCGCGGCACCAGGTCCGCCGTCGGACACGACGCCGGGTTCGGGCCGGAGGTGCACACCTGGTCGTCGGAGGTCAGCAGCGGGATGCCGGCGTCCTTGGCCAGCTGCACGACCTGCGGGCCGACCGAGGGATCCGGCGGCACGATGATCAGGCCGCTGCTCTTCTGCGCGACGGCGGCCTGCACGTCGCTGACGGTCTGGTTGGCGTCGTCCCCGAGGTTCACCACCTTCAGGTCGACCCCGAGCGCGGCGGCCTTGGCCTTGGCGCCGTCCGCCTCGTCGATGAAGTACTGCTGGTCGCCCTGCTTCTGCAGGTACGTCAGGGTGATCTTGCCGGTGACCGGGGCGCCGGAGGAGGCCGCCGCCGTGGTGGACTTGCCGGTCGAGCAGGCGGTCGCACACAGCGCCACCGCCACGCCGAGCACTGCGGCCGAGCCGCGGACACGCGCGAGGTTCATGTTCTCACTCCGATGAGGCGAGGAGATGCCTGATGAGCGGAGTGCTCCGCTCGTGGAGCGAATGTAGGAGCCGCGTCGGCGTGCGTCAAGATTATTGCATAATTAATTATCTTAGATAGGGTGGCCCCGTGAACGAACAGACCTGTCGCCGCTTCACCGACCGGGTCGCCGTGGTGACCGGTGCGGCCGGCGGCATCGGCGCGGCCACCGCGAAACGCCTGGCCGCCGAGGGTGCGGCGGTGATCGCCGTCGACGTCGCCGACGACGCGGGCCGCGCGGTGGCGCAGGAAATCAACACGGCGCCAGAGATCGTCGAGGCCGGCGGCCGGGCCGAGTACTGGTCCGGGGACGTCGCGAGCGCCGCCATGTGGGACGCGTTGGCAGAACATGTACACGCCCGTTACAAGCGGCTCGACGTGCTGCACAGCAACGCCTACCGGGTGATCGTCAAGCCGGCGCACGAGCTGAGCGAGGCCGAGTGGGACGGACAACTCGGCGTGAATCTGAAGGCCGCCTGGCTCGGAGTGCGAGCCTTCGCCGCGATACTCGGGGAGAATCAGGGCTCGATCGTGCTCACCTCCTCGGTGCACGCGCTGATCGGCCTGCCCGGCCATCCGGCCTACGCCGCGACCAAGGGAGCGCTGTGCGCACTGGGCCGCCAGCTGGCCGTCGAATACGGCCCGCGGATCCGGGTCAACACGGTCCTGCCGGGCCCGATCATGACCGCGGCGTGGGACCGCGTCGACGCCGAGGGCCGCGCCGCCAGCGTCGCGGAGACCGTCGCCGGACGCTTCGGGCGCCCCGAGGAGGTGGCCGCGGCGGTGGCGTTCCTGGCCTCGGCCGACGCCTCCTTCGTGACCGGCGCGAACCTGGTCGTGGACGGTGGCTGGTCCGTCGTCAAAGCTTCGTCATAAGGCTCGTCATGACAGCCACCGGCGAAGTGAGTGCCGGGCAGCGGAAGGGTTTCCCAGTATGAGTGTCCACGTACGCGGCCTGCACGGTCAGGCCGTCGACGTGATCGGCGAGCGGATCGTGCGCGGCGACACCGCCCCCGGCGACCTGCTGTACCCCGACCAGATCGAAGCAGAGCTCGGAGTCAGCAAGACAGTGGTGCGCGAAGCGCTGCGCGTCCTGGCCTCCAAAGGACTCATCGACTCGCGACAGAAGCGCGGCACCTTCGTCCGGCCGCGCGCCGACTGGAACCTGCTGGACGCCGACGTGCTGCGCTGGCGCGGCCAGGGCGTGCCGGACGAGGGCTTCCTGGACGATCTGGCCGAGGTCCGCGCGATCGTCGAACCGGCCGGCGCGCGCCTGGCGGCCCGGCGGCGCACCGAGGAGGACCTGGCCGCGCTGGTCGAGGCGATCGAGCTGATGGAGGCCGCCGACGGCGACGTCCCGGCGACCGTCGAGGCCGACCTGGCCTTTCATCGAGCCCTGCTGGCCGCCGCGCACAACGAGCTGCTCACCGGGATGGAAGTGGTCATCGAAGCCGGCCTGCGGGTGCGCGACAGCTTCGTGCACGGCGCGGACCACGGGGCCGACCACGGCGCCGACGACGCCGTCCCGGCGCACCGCGCGGTGGTCGACGCGATCGCCGCGCGGGACCCCGAGGCGGCGGCGCGCGCCGTCGAGGACCTGCTCGCCAAGGCCGTCGCCGACCTGCGGCAGCTGATCGGCTCACCGGACCGGGAAGAGACCGCATGAAGATCACATCAGTGGAGACGTTCCTGGTCGCGCCGCGCTGGCTGTTCCTGCGCGTCGGCACGGACGAGGGCCTGGCCGGCTGGGGCGAGCCGGTGGTCGAGGGGCGCGCGGAGACGGTCCGCGCGGCCGTGGCCGAGCTGTCCGGATACCTGCTCGGCGAGGACCCGCTGCGGCTGGAGCACCACTGGCAGGTGCTGACCAAGGGCGGCTTCTACCGGGGCGGCCCGGTGCTGTCCTCGGCGGTCGCGGGCATCGACCAGGCTTTGTGGGACCTGGCCGGGAAGACGTACGGGGTGCCGGTGCACCAGCTGCTCGGCGGGCCGGTGCGCGAGCGGGCGCGGGTGTACGCGTGGATCGGCGGCGACCGGCCGACGCAGGTCGCGGAGCTGGCCACCGAGCAGGTCGAGGCCGGGTTCACGGCGGTGAAGATGAACGGCTCGGCGCAGATGCGGCACATCGACACCCCGGCGCGGACCGAGGAGGTCGTCGCGCGGGTCGCGGCGGTGCGGGAGGCGTTGGGGCCGGATCGCGACGTGGTCGTGGACTTCCACGGCCGGATGTCGACGGCGATGTCGCGGCGGCTGCTGCGGATGCTCGAACCCTTGCAGCCGTTGTTCGTCGAGGAGCCCGTGCTTCCCGAGCACAGTCGGGACCTGCGTTCGCTGGCCGAGTCCTCGGGCGTGCCGCTGGCGGTCGGCGAGCGGCTGTATTCGCGCTGGGACTTCCGGGACGTGCTGCCGAGCGGCATAGCCGTGGCGCAGCCTGACGTCTCGCACGCCGGCGGGATCTCCGAGCTGCGCCGGATCGCCGCGGCCGCGGAGACGTACGACGTCGCGATGGCTCCGCACTGCCCGCTGGGGCCGATCGCGCTGGCGGCGAGTCTTCAGTTGGACTTCGCCACGCCGAACTTCCTGATCCAGGAACAGAGCCTGGGGTTGCACTACAACAAGGGCAACGAGATGTTCGACTACTTGCTCGACCCCGAGCCGCTCCGGGTGCGGGACGGCCACATCGCGCGGCTGACCGGGCCGGGGCTCGGGATCGAGATCGATGAGGCGGCGGTGCGGCGGGCCGATGAGACCGGGCATCGGTGGCGGAATCCGGTGTGGCTGCATGAGGACGGATCGTTCGCGGAATGGTGAGCGAGACGGTGAGTGGAATGGGGAGGATTCCTATGGATCTGACCGGAATACCGTTTCGGACCCTGGCCATCGTGCGGGGAACGGACCGCGATGCCGCGCTGCGAACGGTGTTGGTGCTGGCCGAGGAAGGGCTGAGCACGGTCGAGGTGTCGTTGACGACGCCGGATGCCTTGTGGGTGATCGAGCAGGCGCGGCTTGAACTCGGTGCCGAGGCCGATCTCGGGGCCGGGACTGTGGTCACCGCTGACGACGCGAGGCGCGCTGCTGATGCGGGGGCTGGGTTTCTGGTGACGCCGGGGCTCGGCGCCGATCTGCGGGACGGACCTGCAGTCGGGCTGCCGATGTTCGTCGGGGCTCTGACGCCGAGCGAGGTGATCGCAGCGGGCGAATTCGGTGCCGATGCGGTGAAGGTCTTTCCGGCGTCGGTCGGTGGGCCGCGGTATCTCAGGGCTTTGCGGGATCCGTTTCCGGCGACGCCGTTTGTGCCGGTCGGCGGGGTCGATCTGGAGGCGGCTCGGGAGTATCTGGCTGTCGGCGCGGTCGCGGTCGGCGTTGGATCGCCGCTGATCGGGGATGCGGCGAAGGGTGGCGACGTGGCGGAACTGCGGCGGCGTGCGGCCGGGTGGCGGGTCGGCATGGCCGAGGCGGTTTCGGCGGTTTTGGCGGTCGCGGCGGTTGCGGCGGTCGGCACATGACGTCGCCGGGTGGCCTGGACGTTCTCACCATCGGCGAGACCATGGGCGGGTTGCGCGCCAGCGGGCCCATTCGGCTCGGCTCGGCCATGACGTTGTCGGCGGCGGGTGCCGAATCGACTGTCGCGATCGGGCTGGTTCGGCTGGGGCACCGAGCCGGTTGGGTCGGCCGGGTCGGGGACGACGGGGTGGGCGAACTGGTTCTACGCACGCTTCGCGCTGAAGGCGTCGATATCGCCTATGCGCGCGTGGATTCGGACGGCCGCCCGACCGGGCTGATGACTCGGGAGCATCGGGTCGGCAGTCTGATCCGAGTCGACTACCACCGGGCTGGTTCGGCCGGGTCGGCGCTGGAGCCTGGCGACGTGCTGGCCGCGTTGGAGGGCGGGGTCCGGATGCTGCATCTGACCGGTATCACGCCTGCGCTCAGTCCGAGCGCTGCTGAGACCGTGTTGGTCGCGGCTCGGCGTGCGCGCGATTTGGGCGTGACGGTCAGCTTTGATGTCAACTATCGGTCGCGGTTGTGGTCACCGGAGCGTGCGCGCGAGGTGCTGCTTCCGCTGGCCGAGCTTGCTGATGTACTCATTGCTTCCAGCGACGAGCTGCACTTGGTGGCGCCGACGTCCGGAGTGCAGGGAGGCCGCGAAGTGGTCGTCACGCGAGGCGGCAACGGAGCCAGCGTGACCACCGCCGACGGCCGCACCGTGTCAGTGCCGGCGCATTCGGTGCCGGTGGTCGACGTCGTCGGCGCCGGGGATGCGTTCGTCGCGGGCTATCTGTCAGGTCTGCTCGACGGGCTGCCCGCTGAGCAGCGGCTGCGCCGCGCTGTCGCCGTCGGCGCGTTCTCCGTCGCCACCTCCGGCGACTGGGAGGGTCTGCCCACCCGCGCCGACCTCGCTCTGCTCGACGAGCCCGCCGGGACCACCGTGCGGTAGGAGTCGAACCGATCTGAACGCCAGGGGGAAGAAGGCTACGGCGACATAGATGATCCCTGCGACGGTCGCCACGCGGAAGCCGCCGAACGCTGACGCGAGCGGGCCGACGCTCAGCTGGCCGACCGGGATCGCCGCGTAGGACAGCAGGTCGTCGAAGGAGCACACGCGGGAGAGCGCGGTCGGCGGAACGTGCTCCTGGAGCGAGGTGTCCCAGCTGACGCTCGCGACGGCCGAACCGAGGCCGGCGGCGAAGGCCGCGGCGATCAGGTACGGGGCGTGCAGGCCTGCGCCGAGGACCAGCAGCGGTATGGCGATGAGCACGCTCATGAGCTGGCCCAGCGCCAGGAAGTGGCGGATCGTCAGCCTGGTCAGCAGTGTGCTCATGACCAGCAGACCGACGCCGCGGGCGCTCAGGACGAAGCCCCAGGCGGCGGCGCCGCTGGTCTTCCCGGTCAGTTCCGGGCCGAGGATCTGCCAGGTGCCGGTCTGGACGAGGTTCATCAGGCAGAAGGTCGCCGAGACCGTCCAGACCCAGCGGAAGCCGAGGAACTGGCGCCAGCCGTCGCGGATGTCGCCAAAGATGCCCGTTTTTCTCTGCACCTTCTTCGGGCGGCTGGTCAGGGACAGCATGCGCAGGCAGACGGCCGCGAACAGGTAGGTGGCCGCGTCGAAGGCGATGGCGGGGCCGCTGCCGATCGCGACGACGAGGACGCCCGACAGGCTCGGGCCGAAGATCCTCGTGGCGTTGCGCAGGGAGCTGAGCAGGGCGTTGGCCTGCTGGATCTGGTGGCGCCCGACGAGTTCGGGGACGAATCCGCGCAGCGCCGGGGTGGTGAAGGCGGCCAGGACGCCGTTGAGGAGTTCGAGCCCGGCCACCGGGAGCAGCGCGTAGTGGCCGGTGAGCAGGAGCGCGGCGACGGCGCCCTGGGTCAGCCCGGAGCCGAGGTTCGCCCAGACCAGGACGGTGCGCCGGGCGAAGCGGTCGGCCGTCGCGCCGCCGACGAGGAGGAAGACAAGCATCGGGATCATGTGCGCGGTGAGGACGACACCGAGGTCCCCGGCCTTGTCATGGGAGGCGTTGAGGACCGCGAAGGCCAGCGCCACCGGGGACATCGCGGTGCCGAGCAGGGAGACGGTCTGGCCGGTGAAGAACCAGCGGAAGTCGTGGCGGCGGAGGAGGTGGAGCGGGGGTCGAGCGTCTTGTTCGCGTGGAAGCTGCGGCTGGTCGGCAGGGCTTTCGGGCATGCCCGCGAGTGTCCGAGCGCGCGGTGTGGAATCCTAACCCTTCGGATGGAGGCGAAAGATGACGCTCTTGCGCTTGTCGCCGCTGGCCCTGTCCAGGTCCCGCTTCGCCCTGTCGCCGCTGGCCGAGACGTTCGGCGCGCTGCGGATGCTGGCGAAGCCGTGCACCGACCCGTGGTTGGCGTCGTGGCACGAGCGGCATGCCGCGACCTTCCGTGCGCGCGTGGCGTCAGACCGGTTCACGGCCGGGCTGGTGCGGCTGCTCGTCACGGCCAGCTGGCTGCCGGACTTCGTCGCCCTGCCCCCGCCCGGCGGTATGCGCACGACGTTCGCGCAGGAGCTCGACGCCGTCCGCCGCTTCTCGGACGCGGAGATACGCGCGCAGATTGAGGCGAGCGACCAGCACACCGACATCGCCGGCGGCCTGGGCTGGCTGGAGGGCACGGACTGGGCCGAACGCTGCGCCCAGCTGCTGGACACGGTCTGGCGCGACCACGTCCTCCCCGACTGGCCACGCCGCCGCGCGCTGCTGGAACGCGAGGTGACGTACCGCGCGGGCCTGGTGGCGGTCTACGGATGGTCCAACGCGCTGGGCACCATGAACAAGCGCAGCGAATGGGTCGGCGAAGACGCGATCCGCTTCAGCCACCGGCCGAACGCCGACCGCATCGTCGGCCCCGAGGGCATGCAGTTCGTCCCGGTCACCCTCTCAAGCGGTACCTGGCTCTGCGAGGTCCCACCCGACAGCTACGCCCTGGTGTACCCGGCACGCGGCGTCGCCGAGCGCGGCGGCGGCCCGGCAGCCGACCGGGTGCGCGCGCTGGAACGCCTGATCGGCCCGGTCCGAGCACGGATCCTGCTGGAGCTGAGCCGCCCGGCGACGACCACCGAACTCGCGACGACGCTGGAGGTCTCGCTGGGCACCGCCGGCGGCCACATCACGGTGCTGCGCGAGGCAGGGCTGATCGAAGGCACGCGGGTGGGGCGGCGGGTCGTCTATCGGCGCACAGATGACGGGGATCGGCTCGCGGCCTGAACGAACCTGCCCAGCTCACCGCCTGCTATCCAGCACGAGGCGCACGATGACCTCGCCGTTGCCGTCCAGATCGCCGGTCGGCACGAACCCGAGCCGCCGGTAGAACCCGGCCGGGTCGCCGTTCGACGGCACGTAACTGGTCAGCAGCTCGGTCGCGCCCTCGGCACAGACGAGACGCGCGACCTGTCGCACCGTCTCGGCACCGTAGCCGCGCCCCTGGTATCGCCGGTCCACGAGGAGTTTCCACAGGAACCACGGCCCGATGACGTCCGGGGGCTGCGGTTCCACGTTCCAGCTCAGCATCACGAATCCGACCGGCTCGCCGTCGGCGTGAACGGCTCGGAACCACGGTCCCGCATGCGGATACGCGACGGCGTCTGCCAACGCGCCACGCACCGAACCGACGAAACGCTCCTGCTCAGGCGCCACCCGGAGCGCCAAGACGGCGTCGCGATTGCCCTCGGTGATCTCATGAAGCGACACGGCCATGGTGGCCAGGCTAGCCGCGCGACCGTCACCGCTCATCCGCATTCCCGACGCGAAGCGAGAGGTGAACTGGTCCTCCTAGTGGGGCCCACGTTTCGCACCCTCAGCCCGGCGGAAGGATCGTCGCTGACAGCGGTGGATCAGTGCCATGAGGAGGCGCGTCCAGGTGGCACCGGCGCGGAGTGAACCCGGAAGCCGCGCCGACCTTTCCCGCCTCCTCGCCTCCGGCCCGTTCTCCGCCGCCCTGCGAGCGGCGATCGCTGACAGCGGCCTGAGCCTCGACCGCATCCAGTACCGCCTGCGGCAGCACGGCACGCCACTCAGCCTGGCCACGCTCAGCAGCTGGCAGTCGGGACGCCGGCAACCGGAGCGCGACGCGTCGATCGCGGCGTTGGGGCGGCTGGAGGAGATCGTCGGCGTGCCGCCGGGGGCGTTGGCCGCGCTGGTCGGGCCGCGGCGGGCGCGGGGGCGGATGGCCTACGCCGAGGCGCCCGACCTGGTGGAGGTCTACCGCGGCTGGGATCCGATCGCCGGGCTGCTCAGCGAGTTCGACACCGGCTCCGACGATCTGTTGGTGCGCCTGTCCCAGTACGAGCGGCTCACAGTCGGCCCCGACCGCCGGCTGCGCGAACTCTACTCCCGCGCGCTGGTCCGGGCCGCCACCAACGACGTGCGCTCGGCCATCGTGATCGACCAGGCCGCCGACGGCAGCGCGCCGCTGATCCGCCCCTTGCGCGGTTGCACGCTCGGCGCCGTCCGCTCCCGGCCCGAGGCCGGGCTGACCATCGCCGAGCTGCGGCTGCCCCGGCCGCTGAACCGCGGCGAGCTGCTGGTCATGGAGTACGTCGTCGAGTTCACCCCGCCGTACCCGAGCGACCGCGAGACCAGCCGGCGGCTGCGGCTGCCGATGCGCGAGCACGTCATCGACGTCGAGTTCACCCGGCCCGCGCTGCCCGCGCGCTGCGTGCAGTTCACGGCTTCCGGGACGGACGACGACGTCGAGACCGAACGCGTCCTGACGCTCGACGAACGGGACCGGGCCTGCGCGATGGGCGTCGACCTCGACCCCTGCGTCATCGGCGTGCGATGGGAGTGGCCCGGGCCGCCGTGATGGGGACGCGGCCCGGGCACCGGGGCGAGACAGGAAAGCAGGCAGGGAAAGGGCAGCGGTCAGGAACTCAGCCAGCTGATGCTGAAGCTCCCGTTGGACAGCGGCGAGTTCTGCGTCAGCGGCGTGTTGCCGCGCTGGATGTCGGTGGAGTTGACCGTGCCGGCCTGGTCCAGGGGCTGTCCGTTGGCCGTGAGGTTGGTGAACGTGACCGACCCGAACGGCGCCACCGGCCCGATGCCGTTCCCCAGGTCCTCCACGATCGCCTCGGCCGAGCCGAGCTGGTCGTTCCCGGTCTCGTTGAACGTCTTCGACCAGCCCTGCGTCGTGTCGCTCTCGGTCAGCGTCCACGCGCTGCCGTTGACCGACACCGACGCGGTGATCTGGTCGCCGGCGTTGACGGTCTCGGTGAAGTAGATCGAGTCCGCCGGATACATCTCCACCCACGGGTAGTAGCCGGCCACCCCGCCCTGGCAGTCCTGGTCGAAGCCGATCTGCTCGACCGTGCTGGTGCCGTAGCCGTCGATGCCGATCCACGGCGAGACCGAGCTGTCCGACACCGACGAGCAGTCCAGCGTGGGCACCGTCCACGAGCCGCTGATCGAGGTGAACTGGTTGCCGGTGTCCGCGTACCCGCCCCAGATCTGGTCGTCGTGCACCTTGTGGTTCCCGGGCCGCGCGTGGTTGTAGTGCGGGAAGGTGGCGGGGGCCTTGGCGTGCGAGGCGTGCGATATGTGCGATATACGCGGCGCGGCGGCGGCCGAGGCGGGGCCGGCCGGGGTCACGGCGAGCAGCACCGAGCTGCCGGCGGCGAGGCAGGCCAGGCCGACCCGGTATCCGGATATTGCCATAATGTTCCTTTCACGTGGGGGTGGCGCCCATCGCAGCAGGCTTATAAGGGAGAGTGGCCGAATACCCTTCCGCTGGAAACCAAGGGAGGGTAAAGCGCGTGATGTCGGCACGTTGACGTTTTCACACTGAAAAGGAACCGCTCCATGACCGTCCAGCACGACTTCCCCCTGAAGCCGGCCCCGATCCACGTGCCCGACGAAGCCCTCGACGACCTGCGGACCCGCCTGGCCCTGACCCGCGCGCCGCTGGACGAGGGCAACGAGGACTGGTCCTACGGCGTGCCGGCCGGCTATCTCAGTGAACTGATCGCCTACTGGCGCGACGGCTTCGACTGGCGCCGCGCCGAGGCCGCCATCAACGCCTACGAGCACTACCAGGTGGACGTCGCCGGCGTCCCTGTCCACTTCCTGCGCAAGCCCGGCCGCGGCCCCCGCCCGATCCCGTTGATCCTCACCCACGGCTGGCCCTGGACGTTCTGGCACTGGTCGAAGGTGATCGACCCGCTCGCCGACCCGGCCGCGTCCGGCGGCGACCCGGCCGACGCCTTCGACGTCATCGTGCCGTCCCTGCCCGGCTTCGGCTTCCCCGGCCCGCTCACCGGCTTCCCCGACGTCAACTTCTGGAAGGTCTCAGACCTCTGGCACACCCTGATGACCGAGACCCTGGGCTACGAGAAGTACGCCGCAGGGGGCTGCGACATCGGCGGCATCGTCACCAGCCAGCTCGGCCACAAGTACGCCGACCAGCTCTACGGCATCCACATCGGATCCGGCCTGCCGCTGGACTTCTTCACCGGCCCGCGCGCCTGGGACTTCGCCCAGAACCGGCCGCTCACCGAGGATCAGAGCCCTGAAATCAGGGCCCGCATCATCGAGCAGGACCACCGTTCGGCCTCCCATCTCGCCGTGCACATGCTCGATGGCGCGACCCTGGCCCACGGCCTGAGCGACTCCCCCGCCGGACTGCTCGCCTGGCTGCTGGAGCGTTGGAACTCCTGGAGCGACAACGGCGGCGACCTGGAGTCCGTCTTCAGCAAGGACGACCTGCTCACCCACGCCACGATCTACTGGGTCACCAACTCCATCGCCACGTCCCTGCGCTACTACGCCAATGCCAACCGCTACCCCTGGTCCCCCTCCCACGACCGCGTCCCGGTCGTCGAGGCCCCGGTCGGCATGACCTTCGTCGCCTACGAGAACCCGCCCGGAATCCACACCTCCGAGGAGCGCGTCCGGGCGTTCACCACCAGCCCCCGCGCCGACTGGTTCAACCACGTCAACGTCACCGCGCACGACCACGGCGGCCACTTCATCCCGTGGGAGAACCCTGATGCCTGGGTCGACGACCTGCGCCGTACTTTCCGGGGCCGGAGGCCGTGAACCGTCGTGCGGGCCCGGCAATGTGGCTTTCACGCCAAATCCGGCCGATCACACGAGTCCGCCGAACCTCACGGGCACCAGCGCCGTGTCGGTCGTGCCAGGGCGCCATCCGCGTGGGATGGCGCAGAGGCATCTGACGATCGGAAGGATCGGCACGATGAGAAGAACGGGTGCCCTAGCAGCGACCGCAACCGCGCTCGGCATCGCCGCAGCGCTCGTCATGAGTCCCATGACGGCGCAGGCGGCGGGAGCCGACACGACCTTCACCTCGATACCGCCGGTGAACCCCGGCACCATGCAACTGATGTCCATCTCCCCGAAATCGGCTTCTGACGCCTGGGCCGTCGGCGTCGACTATCTGAACGCGAACACGGTCATCGCCACGCAGGCCGAGCACTGGAACGGCACCGCGTGGCAGGTCACGCCGACGCCCAGCCCGACCGGAAACGTCGACGTCCTGAACGGTGTCGCGAACATCTCGCCGTCCGACGCCTGGGCGGCCGGCTACAGCCAGAACACCGCCGGGTCCTACTCGGCGCTGCTCGAACAGTGGAACGGCACGCGCTGGGCCGCCGCGCCCGGCGGCAAGGCGGCCACCAGCAGCCAGGAGACCCTGAACGTGGTCGCCGCGACGTCCCCGAGCGACGTCTGGGCGGCCGGCGAGCACTTCGACTCCTCCGCCGGCGGGTTCGTGGGCCTGATCGAGCACTTCAACGGCACGGCGTGGAGCATCGTGCCCAACCCCGACTCGTACACCTCCAACGGGATCCTGCACAGCGTCCCGTCCTGGAACGCGATCGTCGCGCACTCGGCCTCGGACGTGTGGGTGGCATCCAACTCCGGGTCGCAGACCGCCGTCGTCGAGCACTGGGACGGCACGGCGTGGAGCGTGATCCCGACGCCGCAGTTCACGACGCTCAACGGCGTCGGCGTCAACCAGGTGGCGGTCAACGGACTGGCTGCCACCTCGGCGAACGACGTCTGGGCCGTCGGCACGGTCACCGGCTTCGGCCGGCACGCGCCGCGCCTCCAGATCGTCGAGCACTGGAACGGCACGGCCTGGACCGTGGCGACCTCGCCGGCCGGCACGGCGACGCCGCAGGGCCTGTCCAGCGTCGCCGCGCTGTCGCCGACCGACGCCTGGGCCCTCGGGTTCCAGCCCGGCACCGCCAACCCGGCGTTCCAGCACTGGGACGGGACCGCGTGGAGCAACGTCGCCGTGCCGAGTGCGAGCGGCGTCCTGTTCCAACTCGCGGCGGCGCCGAGCAGCACCCTGATGGCGCTGGGCAACACTCAGGCGTTCCTCAGCACCAACGGGTGAGGCTGAGCTGATCAGCTGACAGCCGTGCTCTCGCCGACGAGTACCGAATCGGCGCGGGCACGGCTGTCGTCGGTGAGTTCGGCGCCCGGTTCGCCGCGCCACAGGCGGCCGGCGGATCGCCCTGCCAGATCCGGTCGGCGAGGACCCCGATGCCGACCACGCAGTTCGCGTCGGCGAGGAGCACGGCGAGGACGGACTTGAGGATGACGCCCGTCAGGGGACGGATCGGTCCTCGACGCGCACTTCCAACGGCCCCAGCAGTCCGGCCGGACTCCGTCCTGGTCAAGCGGTTGTCAGCGGCTTCGTCTACGGTCGAAGGCGTGATCACCACGCTGGCCGTCGAGAACTACCGCTCGCTGCGCGACCTCTGCATCCCGGTCGGCCCGCTGACCGTCGTCACCGGCGCCAACGGCAGCGGCAAGTCCAGCCTGTACCGGGCCGTGCGCCTGCTGGCCGACGTCTCGCGCAACGGCGCCGTGGCCGCTCTGGCGCGCGAAGGAGGCCTGCGCTCCACGCTGTGGGCCGGCCCGGAGCGCGGCACGAAGCCGGGTCAGCGGACGCAGGGCACGGTGCGCAGCGTGCCGGTCGGCCTGCGCCTGGGCTTCGGCGGCGACGAGTTCGGCTACGCCATCGACCTCGGCCTGCCGGTACCCAGCGGCGAGCCGGAGGCGGCCAAGTTCAACCTCGACCCGGCGATCAAGACCGAGGCGGTGTGGAGCGGCCCGGTACTGCGCCCGGCGACGTCCCTGATCGAGCGGCACAACGACGTCGTCAAGATCCGCGGCACCGACGGCAAATGGGCCCCGAAGCCCTACCCGATCCAGCAGTTCGACAGCATGCTGAGCGAATTCGCCGACCCCGAGGCCGCCCCAGAACTCTTCCGAGTCCGCGACCGCATCCGCTCCTGGCGCTTCTACGACCACTTCCGCACCGACGCCGACGCCCCAGCCCGCGCCCCCCAAATCGGCACCCGCACCCCAGTGCTGTCGCACGACGGCGCCGACCTCGCCGCCGCCCTCCAGACCATCATCGCCACCGGCCGCCGCACAGAACTGGACGAGGCGATCGACAACGCCTTCCCAGGCAGCCGCCTGGAGGTACAGGTCGAGGCCGACGGCCGCTTCTCCCTCCACCTCTGGCAACACGGCCTCCTCCGCCCCCTCGGCGCCCCGGAACTCTCCGACGGCACCCTGCGCTATCTCCTCCTGGCCGCCGCCCTACTGAGCCCCCGCCCCGCAGACCTCCTGGTGTTCAACGAACCGGAAACCAGCCTCCACCCCGACCTCCTGGCACCACTGGGAGCACTGATCGCAGCAGTATCAGAACGCAGCCAAATAATCGTGGTCTCCCACGCCGACGCCCTGATCCGCGCCATCGCCCGCGCAGCAGGCGAGCTGCGGCGGGATGTCGGAATGGTCGAGCTGGAGAAGGTGAACGGCGAGACGGTGCTGCCGGGGCAGGGGCTGCTGGACTCGCCGCTGTGGTTCTGGCCGAAGCGGTGAACGAGCGGCGGGGCTTCGCGACTGAGTTTGGCGGCCTCGGCCAGTGACGGGCGCGCCCGGCTGGTGGTGTGGTGAGGGGGTCCGAAGGACCATGTGGGGGTTTGGTTCTGGGTCCCTCGCCGCGTCAGCGGGCGCAGCCAACCTGCCCGGTTTGGCGGTGTCAAGCCGGACGAGGCTGGACCACTGCAAGTGTGATGCGGCTTGATTCCGCCAGACCGGGCTGGTTCCGTTTACGGCGATGACGCGGCGAGGGACCCAGAACCTCGGCGACCACAAGCAGCACCGCCGCCGCACAACGCGGCGCAGGCAACAGCGGATAGAAAGCCGAACAGTCACGGGCCGCCACCAAACCACCCGACGCGCGGGTCGCCCCCTCGTCGAGGAGGCCCGCCAGAGGCCTCAACGCACCCACCAAACGCGGCAGACAGCCGCCAGACCAAACGCATGCGCAGTGACTCGGACCAGTGCGCGATCTTGCACGCGAAAACCACCACCCGCCAACGCACCACGCACAGACTCGGACCAGTGCGCGGTCGTGCTCGCGAAAACCGGCGGCCGCCAGCGCAACCCGCAGCGCTCAACCGAACTGCGCTCCCCTGCGAGGCCATCCAACCATTGGCGAAGCCGTCAAAAAACGCCTGTAAACCACGGACCAACCGCACATCCCACGCCCAGCCCACCAGCAACGACTCACCCAAAATCCCACTCAGGCTTCAGCGAGCTCTTCGACAGCAGCCACATCAGTATCCTGCGCTTCGCTATCAGCACCACCGCGCCCCGGCAGCAGCAGACACAACGGCACCGCCGCAGCCGTAAACGCAGCAGCCCACCAAAAAGCGTCGCCGAATCCCGCAGCCTGCGCAGACACCGTGTGCGCGCCAGCCATCGCACGCTGCAGAATCATGACCAGCACCGCAGTGCCCACCGACCCGCCGACCTGCTGTGCAACGCGGCTGATGCTGGAAGCGGCGGGAATCTGGTCACGCTGCAAACCAACGTAAGCGCCGCCCATCAGCGCGATCATCGCTGCGCCGAGCCCCAGGCCGCGGACGAACAGGACCGCCATCAGCACCGTGTTGCTCGTCGTGGCGGTAACGAATCCGAACGGCACCGTGGACGCGAACGTGACAGCGAACGCAACAACAGCGATCGGCCGCGCCCCGAAGCGGTCCATATACCGCCCCGCCAGCGAACGGGAAAGCAGCGTGCCGACGCCCTGCGGAATCAGCAGCAGCGCAGCCCCAAGCGCCGACTCGCCGCGAACCTGCTGCCAATACAGCGGCATCAGCAGCATCGCCCCATAAAGTGCAGCACCGGCCAGGAGCAGCAGAGCTGACGACGAAGCCAGCGACCGGTGCCGGAACAACCGAACGTCGAGCAGCGCGTCAGCGCCGCGACGCAGGGCCCAGGCGACGTACCCGACCAGCAGCACCACCCCGATCAACAGCGGCAACCCGGCCTTGGCACTTGCCAGCCCGCCAGATCCACCGGAACCGCCGAGC
Source organism: Catenulispora rubra (assembly GCF_015356825.1). Taxonomy (GTDB): domain Bacteria; phylum Actinomycetota; class Actinomycetes; order Streptomycetales; family Catenulisporaceae; genus Catenulispora; species Catenulispora rubra. The sequence goes on from NZ_JAACYW010000082.1 coordinate 29,480, forward strand.
TGTGTCAGGCCATAGATGACAGCAGCAACACCGGGCGAAAGCAGCAGCATCCCGACGACGTCCAGACGCGGACGCGGACGCGCCCCATGCCGAGGCCCGTCGTGCGGCAGGTCGCGCCACGCAAGGTAGCCCCCGACCACGCAGAACGGCACGTTGAACAAGAAGATCCAGCGCCAGTCCCCCAGATGCAGAATGACCCCGCCAAGCACCGGCCCGATGACCGGCCCCAGCGCAGTGGGCACCGTGATCAGCGACATGATCCTGCCGATATTGCGACCGCCCGCGGCCTGCATGATCAGCGTGGCCATCAGCACCATCATCACGCCGCCGCCGACGCCCTGAACCACGCGGAACGCGATCAAGCTCAGCGCGTTCCACGCCGCCGCGCACAGCATCGACCCGGCGAAGAACAGCCCGAGCGCCAGGATCCACAACCGCCTACCGCCCAACACCGCCTGAGCCCAGCCGACAGCCGGCATCGTCGCGGACAGTGCCAGCAGATAAGCCGTGGTCACCCACTGAACAGTGGCCAGCGACGTATGCAGCTGCCCAGCAAGGCTGTCGATCGCGACGCTCATGATCGTGGTGTCGAAGATGACGGCGAGCGCCCCGACGATCAGCGTGAACGTCAGCCGCCGCAGAGCGGGATCGATGCGGTCCGACTCCGGCGGCCGGGCAACGGCGGCTGGGGCGGCTGGGGCGGCTGGGCTGGCAGAGCTAGCAGAGGTGGCATCCATCGACGACTCCTTAAGATACAGCGATCTATCTTACGACCCCCACACTAAGCCGCTACGATTAGATACGCAACTCTATCTAACCCAGGGAGCCACAATGCCCGAACGCCGCCGCGGAGCGGCCCTGGAAAACGCCCTCCTAGACGCCGCCTGGCAAGAACTCACCGCCGTCGGCTACGCCCGCTTCACCATGGACGCCGTCGTCAAGCGCGCCGGCACCAGCCCGCCGGTCCTCTACCGCCGCTGGCCCGACCGCGACGCCCTCGTCCGCGCGACCCTCACGCGCGTCCTCCAGAAGAACGTCCTGGTCGCCCCCGACACCGGCAGCCTCCGCAAGGACGTCCTAACCCTCCTGCGCGAGATCAACGCCACCAGCGTCGAGCTCGTCACCGCGATGAGCAGCTACTTCGCCGGCTACCACAAGGAGACCGGAGCCGGCACCGCCGACCTGCGCGACCCCACCGCGACCGGCCGCAAGCAGGCCGTCGACGCGATCTTCGAACGCGCCGTCGAGCGCGGCGAGGCCAAGGCCGACCGCCTCACCGAACGCGTCAAGACCCTGCCGTTCGACCTGCTGCGGCACGAGCTGCTGACGACCTACTCCCCCGCGCCCGACGACGTCCTGGAGGAGATCGTCGATACGATCTTCCTGCCTTTGGTGCGGTAAGAGTGAGCCCCGGTCAGGCGGAGCGCGGAAGCACCTTCCCGACCGTGACCGGAAGCGCGGCGAGCGAACGCTGCCGATGGCTCGACCGCCAGACCAGTTCCTCCGACGGGACCACCAAAGCCAAATCGGGAAGCCTGGCCAACAAGGTCCACAGCGCGATACGCACTTCGAGCCGAGCGAGCGGCGCACCCAAGCAGTAGTGCACTCCGTGGCCGAACGTGACGTGACCCGCGCCAGCCCCGACCCCGGCCCCCGAGATCGCAGCAGCCTCCGGATCACGATTCGCAGAGCTCACCGACAGCAGAACAGTGTCACCGGCCGGGATCACCACGCCCTCACCAAGCGCCACATCCTCAGTCGGAAAGCGGCGGATCGCGGTAGTGCCCGGCTGATCGCGCCGCAGCACCTCCTCCACCAGCGCGGTCATGCCCGGAGTATGCGCGTCCGGCTCGGCACGCACCGCGTCGGCGGCTGCGGAGTCCGCAAGAAGCCGGGCCACCGCCGCGCTGATCACGTGCACCGAGTTCTCGTAGCCCGCGAACAGGATCAGGAAGGCCAACGAGAGCAGCTCGTCCTCGGACAGGCGGTCGGCACCGTCACGTGCCGCGATCATGGCCGAGAGCAGGTCGTCGGCCGGTTCGTCGCGCTTGGCCGCGAGCAGGCCGGACAGCAGGCCGATGATGCCGCGCATAGTCCCGGCCACCTGCTCAGGCCCGTACTCGCCGGGCGCGAGCAGGACCTGCGTGTACCCGCGCAACGTCGCGCCCTGCTCGCCGGGAACGCCCAACAGGTCGCAGATCACTGCGATGGGGAGCGGAGCCGCGTACGCGCTGACCAGGTCCGCCACGCCGGTGTCGGCGGTCGCATCGCCGGCCAGCGCATCGACAAGCTCATCCGCCTGCGCCTGAATCCGCCCACGAAGCCCGTCCACCCGCCGCGCGGTGAACGCCGAAGACACCAGCCAACGCAGCCGCGCGTGGTCCTCGCCGTCCAGGTTCAGCAGGTTCGCCTCCAATGCCGGCGGCAACCCGAAGCCCTGGTAACCAGCCCGCGAAGCCTTCTTGTTCAACGCCAACCGCGGATCGGCAAGCAGATTCCGCACGTCCTCATACCGGCTCACGACCCAGATCCGCTCCCCGCCCGCGAGCCGCGTGAAGTGCACGCCCCCGGGCTCGGCGTGCAGCCGCTCGGCCACCACCTCGTGGTCGGCGCCGAGAACGGGAACGAGCGCGCGGGCGATGTCCGCGTCTGTGACTGTCACCGCACCAGCCTAGTCCCGCACCAACGACGACCTGCTCAGGATCACGATCCCGCCGACCGCCAACGCCCCGGCGGCCACCTGCCCGGCCAACGCCCACGACGTGGCCAGCGGCTCCCGGAACACGACGGCCCCCATCAGCACCGACCCGACCGGCTCCACGGTGTCGATGACCGGCAGGCTGATCGCCAGCGAACCGGCCTGGTAGGAACTCTGGACGAGGAGCAGTCCGGTGACGCCGACGGCGATCAGCGCATACGGCTCCCAGTGCCCCAACGCTCCCCAGCCGTCGTTGCGGAACAGGTCGGCCGCGCTCTTGGTCACCGCGTCGAGCAGCGCCAGCAGCATCCCGGCCGCCGCCGCGTACACAGCGGTCCGGGCCTTCCCCGACGTCCGGATCCCCACCGCGAGCAGCACAGCCACCACCGCCACGACGACGATCAGCACCACCGTCCAGTCCGCGAGTCCCGGAACGGCCGTCCCCGCCACGGAAGGCAGCGCCACCAGAAACGCGGCCATCCCGCCGGCGGTGCACGCGGCGCCGGCCATCTCGGCGCGCGTGAGCCGGCGGCCTCGACGCCACGCGAGCAGCGGCAGCGCGAACAGCAGGTCGGTCGAGGCCAGCGGCATCACCAGCACCAGCGGGCCGAACGCGAGCGCCACGCCCTGGATGCCGAAGGAAGCGACGTCCAGCGCCGCGCCGGCGAGCCACACCGGACGGCGCACCAGGGACAGCACAAGGCTCGGGTGCAAGGATCGCGTCTCGGGGACGGACGCGGCAGCAGACTGCTGGAGCACGGCGGCGACCGCGAAGGCCAGGGCGGCTAAAAGGGCTGCCGTCACTGCTACCGCAATCGTCACATGTCATAGCATGACGGAACAAAGACGACTCGCCACGGGAGACACGCGTGCGCCTGCTGCTGACCACGGACACCCACCTCCCGACCCGCGCCCGAGTCCTGCCCGCGCCGCTGCTCGACGCGCTGGATGAGGCCGACGTCGTGTTCCACGCCGGGGACTGGGTCGACACCGCCACCCTCGACCTGCTCCAGAAGCGTTCGAAGCAGCTGGTCGCGGTCTACGGCAACAACGACGGCCCGGCGTTGCAGGAGCGGCTGCCGTTGGTGGCGCACGTCGAGCTGGAGTCGTGCCGGTTCGCCGTAGTGCACGAGACCGGTCCGGCGAAGGGGCGTGAGAAGCGGTGTGCGGCACAGTTCCCTGACACCGACGTCCTGGTATTCGGGCACAGCCACATCCCGTGGGACAGTCAGGCACCCGGCGGCCTGCGCCTGCTGAACCCCGGTTCGCCGACCGACCGGCGTCGGCAGCCTTTTGCGACGTTCATGACCGCCGTCGTGGAGGACGGCCGGCTCTGCGATGTGCGCTTGCACAACCTGCCGCCTCGCTAAAGAAGGTGCTTGGTACCGCCCCGAGCCCGAAGCGCGGCCGGCGACAACCCCCAATGCCGTTGGAACGACTCGGTGAAGTGGCGACGGTCGAGGTACCCGCAGGAGCGGGCGATCGCGGCGATGGGCGTGTCGCGGTGGCCAGGGTCGCAGAGCAGTTGGGCGGCGGCCTCAAGCCGACAGCGGGCCAGGTAAGCGTGCACGGTGCAACCGGCGAACTCGCGGAACAGCCGGGCCGCGTGCCGCTCGCTCAGGTGCACCTGGGCGGCGACCTCACGGATGCGGACCGGACGGTGGTAGTTGTCCCGTAGGTAGCGGATCATGGTCGTCACGGTCGGGGCGCCGGGGGTGGCGGGAGCGAGGCGGGCCGGCTGGCGCGACAGGCTGCGGGACGGCGGGTCGCTGAGGGCGCGCGCCGTGGCCAGGACGAGCGCGGAGGCCAGGGAGCCGATCATCTCCGCGCTGCCGGGTCCGGGGTCGGCCGCCTCCCGGGCGAGCAGCAGCAGGATGCGGGGAACGGGACCGTCGGCGGCCATCGCGATGCGGTCGTCGCCGGCGGTGAAGGCCTCCATGAGGTCGGAGGCGTCGCGCTCGTTCTCGGCCTTCGCACCGGCCGCGTCCTGAAGCACCGCCCAGGACCAGTACACGATGCCCATCGGATCGTCGTCGGACGCAACAATGTCGTGGACATCGCCGGGCCGGGCCAGGAACAGCTCCCCCGGGCCGATCCGATGATCGATCCCGCTGACACGGAACGTTCCATGCCCCGCGTAGGCGTAACAGAGCTCGTAGCAAGAGTGAACGTGGGGAAAGTTGCGCCAAGGCTCAGGGGCGTAGAAGCCCCAGTCGACGAACTCGATCCGGCGTCCGGCAAGTCGAACACCGACCCGTTCGGCGCGAAGCCGACGCAGGGCCGCGCCCGAGAGGCGCAGCCCGTCCGCCGTGGCGACGTCCGTCACGTCGCAGCGTCCGTCACGGCCGCCGCGCCGTGGGATCGACGCCGCGCAGAATCATCCCCTGCCCGAGCGACCACTGGTGGTCGTCGGTGGTCGGCCGGTCCTCCGGGTCCCGGTACTGCACCAGCCACGTGACGCGCTCCTGGTCGGAGGTGTTGAGACCGGAGCCGTGCACCGTGAGGTAGGTGAAGAACAGCACGTCACCGGCCTCCGCCGGGCACGGCACCGCGTCGTCCAGCCGCCACTGGTCCGGGGCCAGGTGCCAGCTGCCGTCCTCGATGTGCTCCAGCGGACCGTCGCGGTGGCTGCCGGGCACGACGCGGACGCACCCGCGCTCCTCCTCGGCGTCGGTGAAGTGGAAGATCGCGGCGGCGACGGTGTCCTCGGCGTGCGGGAAGAAGGGGTGGTCCTGGTGCATGGGGAACGGGGAGCCGTTCTCCGGCGGCTTGACGAACATCTTGGTGTGGTGGAGCTGGAGGTTGGGGCTGCCGTTCAGCGCCGCGGCGGTGTCGGTGAAGCGGCGGTCGACGAGCAGCCGGGCGAAGGCGGCGGAGTGGAACTGGGTGTCGTGGCAGTGCCGCAGCCGGGTGGCGGCGGTGCCGGCGCCGGCGGCCTCGCGGGCGCTCCCCCACGTCGGGTCGTCGGTCTCGTTGAGGCGCCCCAGGAGGTCGTGGCACTCCTCACGCATCGCGGCGGCCTCATCGACGTTGAGGAGACCCTTCACCAGGAGGTAGCCGTTCTCGCGGTAGAAACGGACATCGGCGTCGGTAATCGGGTACCGCGCGACGGTCGGAGCGGCGGTTTCGGGGACGGTCTGCATGTGCTGTTCGGCCATGTCTTCGAAGGTAGGCGGGGCTCTGGCGCTTGCAGAGCGGCTCGACGGTCACGGAGGTGGGGAATCCGGACAGGCTACGCCCGCGGCTGCGTGGATTTCGCTGTTGTGACCCGGATCACCCACTCCGGATCGAACTACAGCGGGACGGTCCGCATCCTGGTGACATGACCATGTCACTGCCTTCTCCCGAGCTGGAAACCGCCTACGCCGAGACCGTCGAGGCGGAGATGTACTACGTGTGCGAGTCCGGGGCGCCGGCCCCGACCAAGAAGCAGCTCGGCATCACCACCGCGCGGATCGGCGGCGGCGTCGCGCTGTCCATGAAGGAGGACACGACCGGCTTCTGGAGCAAGGCCCTCGGCTTCGGCGCGACCGAGCCGGTCACCGCCGATCTGCTGCGCGAGGTCCTCGCGTTCTTCCGGGACGCCGGCACGCCGTCGGCGACGCTGCAGATCGCCCCGTCGGCGCTGCCCGTGGACTGGCCGGCGATCGCCGCCGACCTCGGGCTCGCCGAAGGCGGCGAGTGGTGGAAGCTGGCCGCGCCGCTGGACCGGGTCGAGGCTCCGGGCACGACGCGGCTGCGGGTCGCGCCGGTCCGTCCCGAGGACGCCGAGGTCTGGGGCCGCGTGGTGGTCCGCGGGTTCGGCATGCCGGAGGACGCCCTGGGCCCCATGGTCGCCGCGTACGTGGAGAACCCGGGCTTCATCCCCTTCGCGGTCTGGGACGGCGAGGACATCGTCGCCGGAGCCAACCTGTTCGTCCACGGTCCGGTCGCCTCGCTCAACTCCGGCTCGACCCTCCCGAGCCACCGCGGCCTCGGCGCGCAGCCGGCGCTCATCGCGGCCCGGATCGAGGCGGCGCGTGAAGCAGGATGCGAATGGGTGGTCGCCGAGACCGGCCGGCCGCAGCCGGGGACCGCCAACGCGTCGCTGGCGAATCTGGAGCGGGCCGGGCTGCACCGGCTGTACGCGCGGCGGAACTGGCGCTGGAGCAATCCGGAGGTCCGGGAGGGCTAGGCGAGTCAGCCCGGCGACACCGGCTCCACATCAGTCCACACCACTCCACGCCAATCCGCGATACCCTCTCAGTCGCTCCACCCTACGCAGAAGGTTGACTCCGTCGGGCTGAGAGGGACATCGCCCATGTCACGACCACGTACGAACCCCCTGTCGAGACGCGTACTCGTCTCAATACTCACCACACTCACACTCGCGACCGCGACGGTGCCGGCCGCCACGGCCGACTCCTCGCAGAGCCCGGCGACGCCGTCCGCGACGTCTGCCGCCACGTCCGCCGCCACGTCCGCCGCCTCGTCCACCGCGGCGACGCTGACCCGGGCCTTCGCGGCCGGACGGCACGTCGGCGGCGACGCGATCGGCGGCATCCGCGCCGGCACCCTGCACACCGGCACGGCGGGCGGCCAGACCTGGGCCGTCGCCGCCTTCGACGCGGCCGACACGGACACGCCGGAGCAGGCCGTCGCGCTGCAGGACGCCAACACCGGTGTCTTCGTCCAGAGCGGGAGCAGCTGGCGGCTGGTCAGCACCGGCCTGTACGGCTGCGCGACCGGCCTGCCCGCCGCGCTGAAGACCGCCTGGAACATCTCCGCGCCAGGCGTGTGCTCGGGCTCCGCGCCGGCCGAGAAGGCCGCGGCCGGCAAGGCGATCGCGGCCAAGCCCGCCGCCGCCAACGATGCGACGCCGCTCGGCCAGAAGATCGCCGACATCGCGCTCAGCCAGGTCGGAGTGCAGACCAATCCCCCGGTGCCGAACTTCAACACCATCGACTGCGACCCGTACAGCACCCTGGTCGCGGGCTTCTCGTCCAACAGCGACGGCTGCGGCTACGACTCTACTTTCAATGTCCGGAACCAGAACGAGACCTGGTGCGCGGACTTCGCGAAGTGGGTGTGGCAGCAGGCGGGCGTCACCGCGGACATGAACACGCTCAACGCCGGCGCGGTCTCGTTCCACACCTGGGCCGTGCACCAGGGGCAGAACCCGCAGGCGAACACCGGCACTCCGGAGCCGGGCGACGCAGTGCTCTTCTACCGCCACGGCCGGCTGCCCAACGGCTTCGCCGACCACGTCGGGCTGATCTCCGGCATCAACGCCGACGGCACCATCAACATGGTCAACGGCGACTTCTCCGGTGACGCGGCGGTGGACGTCCAGTACGACCAGAACATCAAGGACCTGGCCGCCTTCGCCGCGAGCGTGGAGAGCCCGGGCGAGCAGTGGGCCCTGGTGACCCCGCCGACCACCGCGCAGCAGGCGAACCCGACCGGCGCCATGGACGCCGCCATGGTCGCCGTGGACGGCGCCGCCGCGCAGTTCCACGCCTCCGGCTCGGTGTCCGGCGGCACGATCACCGGTTACTACTGGACCTTCGGCGACACCCGGATGACCAACGAGACCGGCGCGGACGTGACGCACGTCTTCAGCGAGCCGGGCACGTACACGGCCACCGTCACGATCACCTCCAGCTTCGGCACCACCACCACGGTGCGCAAGAACATCCAGGTCGTCGCGGCCTCGGCGGCCGTCGCCTCGGCACCGACCGACCAGATCTGGTACGACCCGCTGCCGGTGGTGCAGTACACCTTCACGCGGTCGGCCGGCGGCCTCGCGGTCGACTACTGGAACGGCGGGCAGTGGATCCAGTGGGCGGTGCCGGGGACCCCGGACGCCACCGGGAACATCACGGCCCTGACCTACCCGGACGTGGCGAACGCCAACGTGAACACGGCGCACGCCTTCTACCGCACCGCGAACGGCTCGCTGGCCGAGACCTCGCAGACCTCCAGCGGCTGGCAGACCCAGGCGCTGCCGGGCACGGCGATCGCCGGCGGGGCGGTCAACGCCACGACGACGGCCGACGGCAAGACAGAGGTCTTCTTCGTCAACCGCCACCGCCAGCTGTCCGCGGACGTGCAGACGGCGTCCGGCTGGAGCACCAAGGTGCTCGACCCGGCGCCGGTCGCACAGCCCGGCTCGCTGGTGCTCGCCGACACCACGAACGGCCCGGTCGTCCTCGGGATCGGCGCGGGCGGCCTGGTGACGTCGAGCACTGACATCGGCCCGACCTGGATCACGGTGCCGATGGCGGCGTTCGCGGCGAAGGGCAGCAGCCTGGCCGCGGCGACGACGGCCGCGGGTACCGCAGAGGTCTTCTATACGGCCCCTGACGGCACGCTCGGCGAGGCGACGCAGAACGGTTCCTGCTGGAAGCAGTCCACCCTGCCCGGTTCGCCGACGGCGGCCGGCGGCAAGGCCGCGACGACCTACCTGCTGCCCTCGGTGCTGCCGGCCAACGTCGGCGACTTCCCGCAGCCTCCCGGCACGCTGACCGAGACCAGCGTCAGCGCGCCGCTGGGCATGGAGGTGTTCTACCTGACGGCGTCCGGCGCGCCGGCGGTCACGTACAACGACGGCACCGGCTGGCAGAGCAAGACCCTGCCGGGATCGGCCGACGGCATCGCGGGCGCGATGGCGTACCAGGTCGACGAGCAGCCCTCGAACCTGTACCTGACGAACGCCGGCACCCTCAGCGAGGAGACGACCGGGGCGCGCAGCGGCGACCCGTCCGGCTCCTGGCACTCGGCGCCGGCCCTGCCGACGGCCCCGGCGAGCTGGGCGAACCAGATCGTCCTGTACGCGGCCGACGCCGCGGACGCGGCGACCGCCCAGGCCTCCGCCGCCGCAGCCGGCCTGCCGGCGCAGCAGGTGACCACCTCGTTCGCGGTGGCGTGGGCCGACACGCTCGACGGCAACTACCTGGTGTACGCGGTGGGCACCCCGGCGGTGCGCGCGCTGTACAGCAACGTGTGCAACTGGGCGAACCCCTCGGACCTCCCGGGCCCGGGCACCCCGTTCTCCTACGGCGTCGACCCGGTGAACACGCTGGCCCAGATGGGCCCCGGCAACTTCATCAACGCCGCGGGCGCGACAGCCACCGACACCCAGGCGATCACCACCGACCTGGCGTACTACGCCCTGCACGGCGCGCTGCCGCCGGGGGTGACGTCGGTTCCGGCGCAGGTGGGGGCTCCGTATACGTGCATGGGGAGCCCGAGCTAGTCGACAGCGCGAGGATCGATAGCGACAACAGTAGGACCCTGTAACGCCCCGGGGCGGCCGCGACGTGTTCGCGGTCGCCCTGGCTGTTCACCGCGTCGAATCAGGCGCTTCTGCTTTATGGGTGGGTGCTGGTG
>NZ_JAACYW010000820.1 GCF_015356825.1 Catenulispora rubra
AGGTCACGCCGGGGAGCTGCTCGGCCGGGAGGCTGCGGCTCAGGGAGGTCACCTGGTGTCCGCGGGCCGCGGCCTCGCGGATGATGTGGCTGCCGGTGTAGCCGGTGCCGCCAATGACGGTGATGGAGGTCATGGGGTGCCCTGTCTTCTCGTCGTTGCGATCCTGAGATTTTCGACCTTGACGTGAGCGAGCCTAGAAGAGATGGCCACCGTCTCGCAGAAGATGCTCACCCAGACGCTGCGCGAGCTGGAGCGCGACAGGCTGGTCACCCGGCAGGTCGGTATTCGGCCGATCCGGCGGCCGAGTCCGGGGTCGGATGATCCGACGGATATCGCCAGAGAATGTCGCGGAAATGTGAATCAATTGCAGGTGCCGCGGATTTTTTG
>NZ_JAACYW010000821.1 GCF_015356825.1 Catenulispora rubra
GTCGGTGCGCGTGCAGTGGTCGCCGTGGCTCCAGGTCGACGGTCCGCCCGGCGCGTGCCTGAGCAAAGACGGCGACTGGACGCTGCTGGTGGTGAAGACGCCGGGCCGCTACACGATCGACGGCGACTACCAGCTGCCTCGGGGGACGGGATGCCGGCGGTCTTGAGGGCTACCGGATCCTGAGGTGATGCGGATCCTGATTTCAGTGCCCTGTTGAGGTCTCAGCGCTCTGTTTATGTCTCAGCACTCTGCTGCGGTCTCAGTGCTCTGCTGAGGTCGTGGCCGCGGCGACAAGCCCTTCGATCAGCGGCCGCCATTCGGCCGCGCCCACGAACCAGTTGCTTCGTAGGACGACAGGAGGCTCGCCGGGCGTGACGAAGGTGAAGG
>NZ_JAACYW010000822.1 GCF_015356825.1 Catenulispora rubra
TGGCTGGACAACAACGGCTGCGGAGAGTTGCCGGTGCAGGTGACCCGGCTCAGCGGGCTGATCGAGCTGAGCCTGACCGGCAACGGCCTGTCCACCCTCCCGGCGGAGTTCGAGCAGCTGGAACGGCTGGCCAGCCTGTGGCTCGACGAGAACGCGTTCACGGCGCTCCCGGAAGTGGTGGGGAGCCTGGGCAACCTGGTCCACCTGTACTTGCAGAAGAACCAGCTCCCCGGCCTGCCGAACTCGCTCGGCGCGCCGAGCCTGCGCACCCTGGTCGTCGACGGCAACCGGCTCGCCGAGCTGCCGGACTGGATCGGCGACACGCAGTCCCTGGTCACGCTGTCCGCGGACGACAACGTGCTGACCGAGCTGCCGCCGAGTATCGG
>NZ_JAACYW010000823.1 GCF_015356825.1 Catenulispora rubra
GTCCAGGCCTGCCTCGATGAGCAGGTCTGCGGTGTCGGCCGTCCAGCCGGTCCCGGGCACAGCGCGGCCCTGGCGGTCGGGGCGGAGTACTTCGTTGCTGGTGACTTCGCCGTTGTCTCCGACGCCGGTGATCTCACGGATCGAGGAGATGACGCGGGACCCGTCACGCAGCCGCCGTAGCTGGATCACTACGTGCAGAGCGGTACTAACCAGCAGGTTGGTCGCGGCACGGTCTAGTCGCTCCGGGGCCTGGATCGCATAGGAGGCGAGCTTGTCGAACGCCTGCTTGCTGGTGGAGGCGTGCATGGTGCCGATCGAGCCGTCGCTGCCCATCATCATGGCGTTCAGCATGCTGACGAGCTCTTCGCCGCGGACCTCGCCGACG
>NZ_JAACYW010000824.1 GCF_015356825.1 Catenulispora rubra
GGCGTCTGCAGCGTGTGGTGGGTGCCAAAAATCAAGAGCAGGCGCCTGCGCGGCGAGCGGCCTCGGCTCGGAGGGTGGGGGGGTCGCGTAGTGGGCCGCCGGATCCTGCTTGTGGTCGCCTTCGTCCCGGTTCCCTCATCGCTGTCGTCGCCGTGAACGGAATCAGCTCGGCCAGGCGGTGCCAAGTCGGATCGCTGCTGCTGTGGTGGGGTTGCGTGCGACTTGACACCGCCTGTCCGACCTGATTGGCAGGGCCCGCCGACAGCGACGAGGGAACCGGGACAACCCCCGCCTGTGGTGTGAACGAGGTCCACCCGGGCGCACAGGCGGCGGTGAGCCATCGAGCAGGAGGTGCGGGGATCCATCCCACAGGTGGGGTTGTCC
>NZ_JAACYW010000825.1 GCF_015356825.1 Catenulispora rubra
GGTGGAAGATCGCCGGATTCTTGGTATATGTCGTATTTATTGAGGTCTTGGCAGGGTTGTTCCTCGACATTCGGCCAGGACGACGGGCTGAAGGGGAAGATCGAGAACTTCGACAACGTCACGGTATGGCCCAGTGCTGACCCGCGTTCGGTGCCGCAGAGCCAACTGGCCAGCTTGCCCTACCGCACGACGCAAGCGCCCGTGATGATCATCTGCTTCACACCTGGTCACACCGACACCAACGGCATGGGGTACGGCGACACGTACAAGATCAAATACGATGGTGGATCGGGCTACACCGATGCACAGACAGATGTACTCATCGACAAGGGCGCGCTGGCAGCGCCTGATGCTCAGCGCACTGGGACGCATCGACATCTGCAT
>NZ_JAACYW010000826.1 GCF_015356825.1 Catenulispora rubra
GGCAAGGGCTTCGGGCAGGGTCGCGAACTCGGCCGGCGCCGTGTTCTCGGCGCCCTGTTCGGCCTGCGCGATCTGCTCGGCGAGCTTGCGGCGCGCGGCTGGATCGGGGTCGACGATCGCGCCGACGCGCAGTTTGGGATGGCGCCGTACTGCTTCGGCGTGGATCCGGCCGATCACCCCGGCGCCGACGATGGCGACGGCCCAGCGCGCATCGGCTTCGCTCTTGGCCGCTGCCTCGCCAGCCGCGGCTCGGGTTTCGCTCTCGAATGCTGCGTTGCCAGCCGTGGCTTCGGCTTCGCTCTCGGCTGCTGTGTTGCCAGCCATGCTTTCGGCTTGGCTCTTGGCTGCTGCCTTGCCAGCCGTGGCGTTGGCTTCGCTTTTGGC
>NZ_JAACYW010000827.1 GCF_015356825.1 Catenulispora rubra
GACAGGCCCTCGACGGACAGCTTGACCTGCTCGGCGGGACTGGACAAGAAGCTCAGGAGGCTCTTCAGGAGCGGCAGTTTCGCCGCGTCGTTGCCGGAGGCGCAGACGACTTCGTACGGGACGCTCACAGCCGGGTAACTGTTCGCCGGGGGGGGTTCGCGTAGCCGGCGGCCGGGTTCACCACCACGCCGCCGCCTGCCGTGTCGACGGGGGACGCCGCGAGGTAGGCGGCGACGCTCGTGTCGGACAGTCCCGTGTTGTTCAGCCCGACGGTACCGAACGCGTTGAGCTTCGAAGTGCCCTGATCGAGGTAGGCGATGGCACCGTCGGTGCCGAACATGGCCTGGGTGATGGCCGAGGAGCCGGTGAGGCTGGTGTTCACCG
>NZ_JAACYW010000828.1 GCF_015356825.1 Catenulispora rubra
CGTTCGAGGTGATGGTCATGAACGTCGAGCCGTTGTCGCAGTAGATGGCGTGCCCGTGGTCCAGGATGTCGTGGATGACGTTCCCGCTGATCTGCTCACCGTCGGCCAGCGAGGACCCGGTGATGCCCTGCGTGTAGATCGCGCCGCCGTCGGCGAGGTACTGCATCGCGTCGTAGATCAGGTTGTCCGAGATCACGTTGCCGTGGCTGGAGTTGGCGATCGCCGGCGCCTTGATCTTGTCCGGCCAGCCGCCCCAGCCGATCGAGATCGCGGTGTAGGGGGTGTGGTCGATCTGGTTGTGCGAGATCAGGGTGTTCTCGGCGTAGCCGACGTCGATCCCGACACCGCTGCGGTACTCCACCGAGGTGGAGAAGATGTGGT
>NZ_JAACYW010000829.1 GCF_015356825.1 Catenulispora rubra
GCGTGGATCATGGCGCTGGGCGCCGAGGGGCTGCGGGACGTGGCCGAGACCTCGGTGCTGAACAACAACTACCTGATCTCGAAGGTGCTGGAGATCGAGGGCGTGTCGCTGCCCTACGCGCGCGGCCGGCGGCGCGTGGAGCAGGCGCGCTACAGCTGGGAGAAGCTGAACGCGGACACCGGGATCCACTCCGAGCAGATCGGCTACCGCGTGGCCGACTTCGGGACGCACTACTGGACGAGCCACCACCCGTACCTGGTGCCGGAGCCGATGACGCTGGAGCCGACGGAGTCGTATTCGCAGGCGGACCTGGACGAGTACGCGCGGATCCTGGCCGAGGTCGCGCGCGAGGCTTATGAGGAGCCTGAGACGGTGCGGACG
>NZ_JAACYW010000083.1 GCF_015356825.1 Catenulispora rubra
CTGCGGGCAGGCCGGCGGCCGAGCGGTACGCGGCCAGGTCGGAGGCGGCGTTGGCGTCGTCGTAGGCGTCGACCAGCGCGATGGTGCGGCCCGCGCCGTTCGAGGCCGCAGCCGAGGTCAGGTTGTACGCCGACTGGAGCTGCGAGGGCCCGTACCCGACGCCGGAGGGGATGGCGTTCGGCGAGGTCGCCGACGGGGCGGCCTGGACCGCGTTCCGCTTCAGGGCGAAGCAGGACTGGTGGCCGACTACGATCACCGCCGGGCAGGCGTGGCTCGAACCCTGGTTCGCGGCCGTGACGGCCGGCTGCGAGGCGTGCGCGGACCCGGCCGCCTCGGCCGCGATCATCGCGGCGTTCTCCGAGGCGACGGCCGCCGAGGACGGCGCCGGCGACGCGGTGGCGCCGGTCGCGGTGCCGACGGCGAGAACGCCGCCCATGGCGACGGCGGTGGCGAGGCACGCGAAAGCGCGCAGGCGTGAGTTGGTTCTCACTGGGGTGGATCCCCTCTCGATGCGTGGGGGAGTACGTGAACCTGGGCGGCCGCAGAGCTCTGATCTACGCGGGTACTACCGTGGGTAGTGATGACCGAACGGTCGGTCGTGAGGCCTCGACTAGGGAAGCTAGCGCCGTGGAGTGGGGAGGTCAACGGCGATTCGGACATACGATCGAGAAGTCTTGTCCGGGATTTCACCGCTGCACCGGTTTCGTACGGAGCGGCCCGTATATCAGACCCCATACAAGCCGCTCCGACGGTGCCTCAGGAGACCACGTTGATGTAGCTCATCATCCCGTTGTCCTCGTGCGCGGCGATGTGGCAGTGGAACATCCAGCGGCCGGGGTAGTCGTTGAACGGGACGCGGATGACCACTTTGCCGGGCACGCCGTTCTCCGCGTGCGGGATCGGGACGGTGTCCTGCATGTGCGTGTACGGCTGCGTGACACCGTTGACCGACATCACCTGGAACGGGGTGACATGCAGGTGGAAGGGGTGGTCCTCGCCGGCCTCGTTGAGGATGGTCCACTCCTCGACGGTGCCGAGCTTGGCCGGGGTGGCGAACACCGACTGGCTCATGTCGAACTGCTTGCCGTTGATGTAGAACGACAGGCCGTCGGCGCTCTCCGACAGGTCGACGGTGCGCTGCTGGGCGATCGGGGCCGTGGCCAGGTCGGCCGGCGCGGTGCGGACGGCGCCGCTGAACTCCGGGAGCCGTGCGACGCCGGAGCCCTTCACGGCGACCTTGACCAGCTCGGTGTCAGGGTACTGATCACCCTGCGGGCCGTTGCTGTAGGCGGTGGTGCGCAGCCAGGTCTGACCGGCCTTGCCGTTCGCCGTCACCAGGACGTCGTACCGCTTGCCCGGAGGCAGCAGCAGGGTGTCGGCGGCGCGGCTCTGCGCGACCGGGACGCCGTCCTCGCCGACCACGGTGAAGTGGTAGCCGTCCAGCTGGAGCTGGTAGAAGATGTCGGCCCCGGCGTTGGCCAGGCGCCACAGCTCGGTCTGGTTCGGGCGCAGCGTGAAGGTCGGCCGCAGCTGGCCGTTGACCAGGCGGACGGTCGGGGCGTTGGAGTCGATCGAGGTGGTGGCGGTGTTCTGCACGATGTGGCCGCTCGCGTCGATCTGCGCGTCCTTGAAGACGAACGTGTGCGCCTCGACGCCGTGGTAGGCCGCGGGCAGCAGGGTGCGGTCGTCGCCGACGACCATCGCTCCGGACAGGCCCGCGAAGATCTGGTCCTCGACGTCGCCGGGCATGAAGGGCGCCGGGGTCGGGGTCCCGGCGGTGGTCGGCGTGCTGGTCGTGCTCGCCGCCTCCGCCATGCCGGGCATGTTCGCCATCCCGGCCATCGAGGTGTCGACGTCGTCCATCGCGGCGGGGCTGCCGGGTGCGGGGCAGGTCGTCCCCATCGCGTGGCTGTGGTACCAGTACGTGCCCTGAGGATGGTCGGCGGGGATCGCCAGGTGGTAGGTGAGCGTGGTACCCGGGGCGGCGCACAAGAAGGCGTCGTCGGAGTGGTCCTCGGGGGAGACGTGCATCCCGTGGAAGTGCAGGTTGGTGGCCACCTTCAGGTTGTTCACCAGGTGCACGGTCAGTTCCGCGCCGGGGTTGAACCGCAGCGTCGGCGCGACGAACCCGCCGTTGTACGACTCGCCCCACACCTTCTTGCCGGAGAGGCTGAAGTGGGTGTCGGAGGCGTCCAGCGTGATGGTCAGGTCGTGGTTCGCGCCGGCGTCGATGTCGGCGTTCGTTGGGTCCCTGAAGGGCGCGCCGACCGTCATCCCCTTCTCCTGCTGGGCGGTCGACGGCGGGCCGGAGGCGGCCCCGGGGGCGGCCAGCGCGACCGCGCCGCCGGTGGCGGTGAGCAGCGCGGCGACGAACATGAGTACGGCGGAGCGACTTGCTGAGGGAGTGCGCAGCACGGATTTCACCCATCAACTGGTGTATCGACAGGGGCAAGGCAGATCATCTGGCTGGCACAGCAGATCGCCGTGCAACTAGGCGACACAGTAGCTAGGGTAGCCAGTGGTGTGAAGGGGTATTCCCCCGCCGAACACCCTTATCAGGCCCCTACACGTTTCACAGTGCGCAAAACCGGCGCGCTCTGGATCTCCCGGATGCCTGGCAACGCGCCGATGCGGTCGGTGAGGAACTGGTAGAAGGCGGTTCCGGTGGTCGTGACGACGGACGCCAGCACGTCGGTGGGACCCGTCGTGGCGCCTGCGAAAGCCACCTCGGGGAATTGAGCCAGCGCGTTGCCGACCGTTGAGATCCGGGCCGGTTCTACGGACATCCATAGTAGAGCACTGAGTCCGAAGCCGAGCGCCCGGTTGTCGACGTCGAGGTCGAGGTACACCGTCCTGTCGGCCAGCAGCGCGGCCAGACGGCGCCGGACGCTGGACTCGTCCAGGCCGGTGGCGGCGGCGAGGCCGGTGAAGGGCGTGCGGCCGTCGCGGGCCAGTTCGGCGACGAGGGTGCGGTCGGCGGGGTCGAGGACGGCCGGTCCGGCGGGGCGGGGTTCGGGCTCTGATTCAGGTCCGGGCTCGGGTTTTGATTCGGGCTCTGATTCGGACTCTGATTCGGGTTCGAGTCGGTGGCCGGGTCCGGGCCTGCGCGGTGCGGCGGGCGTAAGTGCGGAGATCTGTTCGGCGCTCAGTGCGCTCGCCGCCGGCTGCCAGCCGTCCTCGTTGCCGGTGAAGGTGTGCACGACGCAGTAGGCGCTGATCGCGATGACCGGCTTGGTGGCCGGTAGCCGTTCGAGCAGCAACGCGTCCCGGTCGTCGTCGGGAGTCAGGATGCTGCACAGCACCTCGGTCCCGCCGGAGGCGATGCGCACCCAGGAGCGCTCGCCGGACTCATGCGCCTGCCGGACAGTCCGGGTGATCCGATCGTGCATCTGGGGCCCCGCTGGACCGTGTACGCGGCCCTGACTCGTGGCGTCCAGATCCAACACGGCGACACGGTCCATCGGCTCGATGGCCGGGCAGATCGCGCGGCTGCTCGGCACGGGCCGCGTCGTCGGCAGCGCCGGGTCGCAAGCGAAGGCCGACCTGCTGAGGGACGGTCTGGGCTACGACGCGGTGCTCCGTGGCGCCGGGACGATCGTCGAGCAGCTGCGGCAGGCCGCACCGGACAGCGTCGGCGGCGAGCAGCTCGCGGCCTCGATCGCGGTGGCGAATCAGGGTGCTCGGGTGCTCGTGATCGGCGCGCTGTCCGGCCAGTTGGAGGCGACCGGTGCGGGTCGAACCGCACCGGTCGAGCTGGACTCCTTCCAGCTGCTGCTGAAGAAGGTCACATTGCGCGGCTACAGTGCCGACGACGACCCCGAGGCGCTGCCGGAGTGGAACCATGCGTTCGCCGACTGGCTGTCGGCCGGAGAGATCGCCTTCCCGCACGAGCGGATCAAGGGTGTCGCCAACGCGCCGCAGGCGATCGTCGACACGATCGGCGGACGGTACCTCGGGACGGTCGTCGTCGAGGTCTGATTCGGCAGACTGGATTTCCTGCGCTAGACGATCAGTGCCAGGCCGAGTCCGAGCGCCGCCGCGGCCGTTCCTGCGAGCAGGCTGACGGCGACGTTCGTGCCGGCCTCGGCGATCGAGCCGTCTTCGACCAGGCGCATGGTCTCGTAGGAGAACGTCGAGAACGTCGTGTAGGCGCCGCAGAATCCGGTGCCGAGCATCGCGAGCACGCCCTTCGGCAGGCCGTGGTGCGCGGCCAGGCCGGCCAGCAGGCCGAGCAGGAACGCACCGGTGAGGTTGATGGTCATGGTGCCGAGCGGGAGTCGGGAGGTGCGGCGGCCGGCGATGGTCCGGTCCAGGAGGAAGCGGGCCGGGGCGCCGATCGCGGAGGCCGCCGAGACGGCGAGCAGTGTGAGCATCAGGACTGCTCCGTCGACAGGGCCACAACCAACGCGGCCGCGGCCGCGGGCTCCAGCTGCGCGAGGTGTCTGCGGCGCTTGCCCCGCCACGCGCCGATGCCACGGCCCAGGCTCAGCCCCAGGCTGGTCGCCGCGATCCCGGCGGCCAGGCTCAGGAACACGTTCGCCGCCGCGGTACCGTAGGCCCCGGCCGCCAGCAGGTGGTCGGTGTCGACCATCCACGTGGAGAACGTGGTGTAGGCGCCGAGGAAGCCGACGCAGAAGAAGGGGCGGACGTAGGCGTTCGGCGGCCAGATGTCGAGGATGAACACCATCAGCAGCGCCAGCACGAACGATCCGGTGACGTTGATCGCGAAGGTGGTCGCGGGGAAGGTGTGCGGCGCGGTCGGGAAGGCCAGGCCGAGGCCGTAGCGCGCGGGGCCGCCGAGGGCACCGCCGGCGGCGATGGCGGCCAGGACGCGGCGCGGGGTGCGAGGTCGGGACGCTTGGGGTTGGGCTTGGGCTTGGGACGCCGATTCGGCCGGGTCGGATTCGACCAGGTCCGGATCGGTGGGGAGATCGTCGGCCGGTGTGAGGTCGGCGTCGCGGTTCACGTCACAAGCTCCTACTCGTCGCAGGATGACGGCAGCACGCGTCATCGCGTTTGGAGTAGGGACCGTTGGCCAGGCGCTGGCGGTTGTACGGCGGGCCCCACCGCCGGTGATACCGCGCCATCGTAGCGGGACGATCCGGCATCCGCTAAACGCCGGCCGCGCTACCGATATGCTTGCTCGCGCAAGTAGTCTGTGGCGCAACCTCACGGAGGCCGAGTCTGATGGCAGCGAGCAACAAACGGCAGCACACCGCCCCGGCGCAGCCGCCTGCCGCCGAGCTCGCAGCCATGGTCTCCGGACTGCTGGAAGAGACCGAGCTGTGGCAGGCCTTTCTCGGCACGCACCGTCGACTGGTCGACCGCCTCGCCGACCAGATGCAGACCGACCACGGCTTGCCCCTGGAGTGGTTCGACGTGCTCATCCACCTCGCCGACGAACCCGGCGCGCGCCTGCGGCAGCGTGAGCTGCGCGACCGGATGCTGCTCAGCGAGAGCGGCGTGAGCCGGATGCTGGCCCGGATGGCGGCCTCGGGCCTGGTGGAGCGGCGGCCCGCCGACGACGACCGGCGCGGCGTCGAGATCGCGCTCACCGACGCCGGCGCACAGGCGCTCGCCGCAGCCCTGGAGTCGCACCGCGCGCTGGTTGCGACGTCGTTCACCGACCGGCTCACCGCCACCGACCGCCTTGCGTTGGAACACATTCTGGCCAAGCTCACCGACCCCGCCGAGGGCTCATGACCAGGCCGGCGGTGGTGAACGCCAGCCCGCCGGCCCAGGCGAGCGGGCCCTGGAGCCCCGGCCACAGCGACATGTAGTGCGGTACGAGCACGAAGACGATGAAGCTGACGTCGGTGACGAACGCAATGCCGAGGACCAGCCAGAACGCCGGCTGCCACGCACGGACGACGGCCAGCACCGAGAAAACCGCAATCAGGCCGGCGGCGAAGTAGAGCGTCCACGCGTCCTGATACAGCCGGGCCTGGACCATCGAGTGGTGTTGGGCCCGGCCGAGGCGCGCGACGGCGTTGCCGGCCTGGACGTGGAGAACCGCCCAGAGCAGGTAGAAGGCGTACCCGATGACGGTGGATATTCGGGTGGCCGTTCGCGTGGATATCCGAGCAGGCATGATCTGCCGCCTCCCTGGTAGTGGGTCAGCGAATGCCGAACGGGCCCAGGATGTCGCCGTCGATGCGTAGCGATTCGAGCATCGTGTAGGCGTTGTCGATCGTGTAGACGTCGGCTGCGCCGAGGACGCCTGTGTACTTGGCGACTACCGGTGCGGCGGCTGCTTCGGCCACCGCGGACAGGTAGGTTTTGAAGATCGCCCAGGCGTTGCCGGTCGGGCCGTACTTGGCGAAGAACGCGGTCGGGTCGAGTGATGCGATCGCCGCTTGGGTGCTGGATTTCAGGTCACTGACATAAGCCAGCTGCGTCGCGGCGTCCGCTCGGTTCCCGAGCCGTCCCAGGTGCCCGCCGACGAGGGTCTGCCAGGGGTAGTCCAGCGCAGTCTGGTGCGCGGCGATCCAGCCGGGGACGTCCTGGGAGAAGGCGAGGTTGCCGAAGGGGACCCAGCCCGGGAACAGGACGTCGACGACCATCAGCGTGTCGTGTGCGGGGACGTGGATGAAGATGTTGCCCGGCGCGTGGTTCGGCCCGTGGTACTCCAGCAGCAGGTGCTCGCCGCCGATCTCGACCTCGTGGCGGCGGGTGAACGTCAGCGTCGGCGCCGGCCGCCGTGGGTCGGCGTCACGGGCCAGCGCGCGGGCGGTGTCGGTGTGCGCGATGCGGACCGTGTCCGGGCCGCCGAGCAACGCCGCGGCGCCTATGTGGTCGGCGTGCGAGTGCGAGTAGACGACGTGCGTGACCTTGGCGGTCCGGCCGTTGGCGCGGGTGACGTCGTCGATCGCGCGCAGCAGGTTGTGCCCGATCGTCGGCGGCGCGTCCACGACGACCACACCGCGCGCCGTCGACAGGAACATCGCCTGGTAGTAGCCATCCGTGACCCAGTGCAGGTCCCCGGATATCCGGCCGACGTAGTAGCCGTCGGCATTCAGCGTGGGTCCGAACGCCTCGGCGGGCACCGGCGCGAAGTCCGGCAGACCGGTGGGCACGGCGTCCGCGTGCCCGGCGTCCGCGTGCGCGGTGCCGGGGGCGACGGCGCCGAGCAGCCCGGCCGCGGTCGGGACGGTCAGGGCGGCGGCGGTGTTCATCAGGAACCTGCGACGGTCGGTTGCTTGCGTCGGCAATGAGTTCATGGCGGTTTGGTCGCTTCCATCGAGGGCTGTCATGGGCTGGCCGCATCAATGTAGCTCTAGATGCTTGCGCAAGCAAGCTTCCACTGCGACTGCCATCCCGACTACCGCCCCGACTACCGTCCCGCCGCCCCCGGCCGGGTGACCTCGATCAGATCCAGCCCGAGCCGCTCCATCTGCGCCAGCACCCCGTACAGCGCCGAAAGGTCCAGCAGCCCGGTGAGCACCGTCTGCGCGCCCGGGTCCTGGCACTCGGCGACCAGCGCGGGGAACGCGGACAGGACGGTCTCGCCGAGGTGGCCGCCGACGCGGATCGAGTACAGGGCCGGTTCTGCGTTCATGCCTGCACGGTCCCTCCGGGTCCGGTGACTTGCCATCACCTGGACCCGGTGAACCGTGCCTACCGAGCTACAGCGCCTAGCGCGTCGGCCCGGTCCCCAGCAGGTGCAGCTCCCGCGCGCGCTGCACGGCCGAGGAGCGGTCGGTGGCCTGGAGCTTGGCGTAGATCCGGCGCACGTGCGTCGACACCGTGTTCACTGACACCGACAGCTCGCTGGCGATCTCCGGCCGGGACAGGTTCGTCGGCAGGTACCGCAACACCCGCAGCTCGGTCGCGCTCAGCTCCGGAACAGGCCCCGAGCCCAGGCCCGCCGTCGCCGCCGTGGCCGGAACCGCTCCGTGGATCACGTCCAGCACCTCGGTGAGCCACGGGCCGTACGCCGAACGCTGCCGCGGCACGGACTCCAGCAGGGCACCTGCGTCGGCCATCACGAACGGCAGGATCAACCGCTCGGGCTCGGACGCCGCCAGCGCACGCTCGACGGACTCCCAGGCCCGAACCTGCGCCCCGCCGGCACCGACCGCACTGACTGCCCCGACTGCCCCGACCGCGCCGGCCGCCCCGAACGCACCAAGCGCACTGTGCGCGAGCCCCGCCAGCACATGCGCCTCGACCACCGTCGAGACATGCGTGGTGTGAACCGTCCCGTCGACGACCGCCGACGTCGCCGCCAGCGCGGCAACCGGATCGCCGGAAACGAGCGCGATCACGGCCCGCGCGTTCGACACCTGCGCGGAACCGGCCAACGCGTCGTCGAGCGTGGCCAGCAGCGCCCGGGCCTCGGCGACCGCGCCGAGGCGGGCCCGGGTCGCGGCCAGCCAGCCGACGACGAAGCCGCCCAGGACGTGCGGGTGCGACATCCCCGCCTGCATCTCGTACCCGGCCGTGAACTCCGCCTCGGCCTCGGCCATCCGGCCGCGCGCCAGATGCAGCAACCCCCAGCTGAACCTGTGCAGCACCCCGATGTCGGGCCCGGCGTCGGTGCGCAGCGCCTCGTCGGCCTGGGTCAGCGTCACCTCGCAGCGGTCGAACTCGCCGTTGAACACCTGCGTGCACGCCTGCGCGACCAGCGCCGGGGCCAGGATCGGCGCGGTCTCCCAGCCGTGCTGCGCGGCCAGCGCCAGCGCCTGCTCGCTGATCCGGCGCGCGTCGGTGAAGCTGTGCAGCTTGGTGGCGAACCCGAGCTGCGCCAGCCCGGCCACCTCCAGGTACGGACGCCCGATGAACCGCGCCAGTTCCACGGCCTCGGCCAGGTGCTTGGCCCCGTCGGGCAGCCCGAGGGACCAGGCCTCGACCATGCCCAGGTTCATCAACGCCACGACCCGCAGATCCGCGCCGAGCGCGATGTCCTCGGCGGAGGTGGCGACGGTACCGGCACCAGAACCGGAACCGCTCGGCGGCGCGGTGAGCAACGCGGCATGCCGCATCACCTCGGCCAGGTCGCCGCGCCGCCGCGCCAGCTCCAGACTCAGTGCACTGACCGTCGCGTCGGCGCGCGCCGGCCGCTCCGGCGGCGAGTCGGTGATGCACGTCGTGGTGACCGCCAGATGCGCGGCGGCCTCGTCGAGCCGGCCGCGCCACAAGTCGAGCATCGCGCGCACGGCGCTCAGCTCCGGCAGGTCGGCCGTGGTGGGGGAGGGGAACGCGTCCAGCAGCGACTGCATGGTCTCCTGCTGGCCGTCCAGCATCAGACCGAAGGAGTGGTTGCCGAACAGCTTCGCCGCCGCGGCCCAGTCGCCGGCCGCCTGCGTGTGCCGGACGGCCTCGACGACCATCCCGGCGTCGGTGAACCACGCCGCGGCCCGCCGGTGCAGCCCGCGCACCTCGTCGGGATGGACGCGGCGCAGCTCCAGTTGCAGCAGCTCGGCGAACAGGTGGTGGTAGCGGAACCAGGTTCGCTCGGCGTCCAGCGAGACCACGAACGCGTTCGCGTCCTCCAGCCCCAGCAGGATCCGCTCCGAGCCGGGCCGACCGGTGAGCGCGTCGGCCAGGTCGCCGCTCACCCGGGTCAGGATCGAGGTGCGCAGCAGCATGTCCTGGACGTCCTGCGGCTGCCGGTCCAGCATCTCGGCGACCAGGTACTCGGCCACAGTCCGGTCGCTGCCGCCGAACTCGGTGACGAACCGCTCCGGATCCGGGTGCCCGTGCAGCGACAGCACGGCCAGCCGGAGCCCGGCGGCCCAGCCCTCGGTGCGCTCGTGCAGCCGGGCCGTCGCGCCGTCGGACAGGACGATGCCCGAGGCCTTGAGCAGCGCGCGTGTCTCGTCCTCGGTGAAGCGCAGGTCGGCGGCGCGCAGCTCGGCCAGCTGGCCGTCCAGCCGCAGCCGGTGCAGCCGCAGCGGCAGGTCCCGCCGTGCGGCCAGGATCACGTGCGCGTTGTCCGACAGCTGCGTGAGCATCCGGGTCAGCTGGGTCTGCGCCTCGGGGGACGTCAGCTCATGGACATCGTCGATCAGCAGGCTGACACGGCCGGGACACGCGGCCAGCTCGCCGAGGATGCGGTCGACGATCGCCTCGCTGCTGAAGTCCGGCGAGGCCACTGCCGGCAATTCCTCCGAGCGGTCGCCGTCCTGGGCCAGGCCCCGGACGGCGTCCAGGACGGCGAGCCAGAACAGCTGGCCGTCGGGCTCGTGCTGGACCTGCACGATCGCCAGCCGGTGCTCCTGATGCCCCTGCTCCTGCCGGTCGGCCCAGGACCGCAACAGGGACGACTTCCCGCTGCCAGCCGGCGCCGTAATGATCGTTACTTTACAGCTCGCGGCCTGCTCCAGCGCGGTCAGCAGCCGCTGCCGGGCGACGAGGTGCGGATGCCCCTGCCCGGCCGGCATGTCACGGTGGGAGGAGTGCAGGGGAGTTGCTGGGATGACCGACACTCTCCACTCGACCATTACGCGCAACACCTGTCAACGCGGCATCGCGATCACAGCAGATCGCCGCGGATCACCTGATCCGGATGACGCGCGATCACCTGACCGGTGGTCATCCTGACCGTCAGGACGAGGAATCGGCAGACGCCGCACACGGCGTCGCGAGAGACAAGGTGATGGAGATGACCGAGCGTGTCGCGTTGGTCGTCGGCGCCGGCGGGCCCCTGGGCCGGTCGGTCGTGGACAAGCTGGTCGCGGCGGGGTACCGCGTGGCCGGGGCGGACCGGAACAAGGACGGCCTGGAGGCGCTGCCGCCGCAGGTGCTGCGCGTCCCGGGCGACGCCACCGACCCGGAAGAGGCGCGGCGGGTCGTGGAGACCGTGGTCTCCGAGCTGGGGACGCCGGCAGTGCTGGTGAACACGATCGGTGCCTACGGCCTGGGCGACGCGCTGGCCGCGACGCCGGACCAGCTGCGGCTGATGATGGACGTGAACCTGGGCCCGGCGTTGTGGCTGACCCAGGCGGTGGTGCCGCACATGCGGGACGCCGGCGGCGGGTCGATCGCGTTCGTGTCCTCGCGCTGGGGCGCCGAGGCCGAGGCGGGGGTGGCGGCGTACAGCCTGAGCAAGGCGGCACTGAACCACCTGGTCGTGGTGCTGAACCACGAGCTGCGGGAGTCCGGGATCCGGGTGAACGCGGTCGCGCCGCAGCTGATCGACACGCCGCTGAACCGGTCGTTCCTGCCGGCGGAGGTGATCGAGCACGCGACGGCGCCGGAGGCGATCGCCGACCAGCTGGTGCACCTGGTCACCGACGCGGGTGGCCCGGTGTCCGGGGTGATCCTGCCTGCGTACGGGTTCTGATACAGCGCTGCTGCGGCCGGTCCCGGACCTCCATGAGGTCCCGGACCGGCCGCTTTTGTTGTCAGCCGACTGTTGTTCGCCGCCGGACTACGGATGCACCTGCGACCCGGCTCCGAGGTCCAGCCGGATCGACTCCAGCAGCACGAAGGCATGGCTCTGCGTGTAGACGTCCGCCGCGGCCAGCACGCCGGTGTACTTCTTGATGACCGGGTCGGAGGCGTACTTGGTCTGCGCCTCCTGGTAGGTCTTCACCGCGGCCCACGAGTTGTCGCCGTACTTGGCGAAGAACGGAGTGGGGTCGACCGCCGTCAGCGCCGCCTTCACCCCGGCGATGAGGTCGTTGACGTACTGCTGGTAGAGCATCATGTCGTCGCGGGTGCCCAGGCGTCCCATGTGCCCGCCGACGTAGTGCTGCCACGGAAACGCCAGCGCCTTGCCCGGGGCCGCTATCGAGCCGGGCACGTCCTCGTTCAGGTTGAAGCTGTCGAACGGCACCCAGCCCGGCAGGTTGATGTCGACCAGCATCAGCGTGTCGTGGTCGGGGAAGTGGATGTAGATGTTGTCGGGGGTGTGGTTGGTGCCCAGGTGCGCCAGCTCGACGCGCTCCCCGCCGATGTGCAGGGTGCGGCGTCCGGTGAAGGTCTCGTCCGGCGCGGGGCGCGTCGGGTCGTTGTCGCGGAGCAGCAGCGTCCGGGTCTCAGCGTGTCCGATGCGGGTCACGTCCCGTCCGAACAACGACGAGGCGCCGAGGTGGTCGGCGTGGTGGTGCGAGTAGACGATGTGCGTGACCTTGTTCGAGGTGCCGTTGGCCGCCGCGACCTCGTCGATGGCGCGCTGCAGGTTGTGGCCGATGGTCGGCGGCGCGTCGAACAGGACCACGCCGTCCTTCGTGGTCAGGAACGCGGCCATGTAGGTGCTGTCGGTGACCCAGTACAGGTTCCGCTTGATGCGGCCGACGTAGTAGCCCTGCGCGTTGACCGCCGGGCCCAGTGCGGACGGCGGGATCGGGGCGTAGTCGGGGAGGTCGGAGCCGGAGCCGGAGCCGTTGGCGGTGGCGGTGGCGGCGGACGCCGGGCCGGCGAGTACGCCGCCTGCCACGCCGGCCAGCGCCGGGACCGCGGCGACGGTCGCCGAGCGGGTCAGGAACGAACGGCGGTTGGTGCGGGAGTCGAGCACTGACATGGTGCGCACTGCCTTTCGATCGGAGAGGTCAATCAGAGTACGGAATCAGAGGTCTGATACCGGGGCGGAAAGCACGGGGAAGCGCGCCAGCATCGCCTCCAGCTCGGTCGCGGACACGTTCGCGCCGAACGCCTCGCTGCCGGGCTGGAGCCGTACGCCCTCGGCCAGCGGCCCGGCGACGACCGGGTCGAATCCGAAGGCGTCGACGACGTGGGCGACGGCGTCCCGGTCCCGCGGGTCGTCGGCGGCGATGGCGATGGCCTTGCGGCCGGGCGCGCCGGTGGGACGGCCTCCCTCGTCCAGGTCGTGGTAGCCCATGTGATTGAAGGCTTTGACGACGTGCGCGTAACGGAAGTACGTCTGCACGAGCTGGCTGGAGGTGGTGAGCGGGTCGGTGAGGTCGGGGCGGATGCCGTCGATCTCCCACCAGTAGTTCATGGCGTCGATGACCAGCTTGTTCTGGAGGAGTTCGGCGGGGATGTCGCGGAACTTCCCCAGCGGCAGGGCCAGGATGACGATGTCAGCCTCCACTGCGGCGGTCGCCGCGGTGACCGCGACGGCGCCGGGGGTGAGGATTTCGACAGTCAGGGCGATCTTGGCGGGGTCACCGGAGCCGGCGACGAGCACGCGGTAGCCCGCCGCCACTGCCAGCCGCGCGAGCACGGTTCCGACCTTGCCGGCGCCGAGGATGCCGATGGTGTGGGCTGCTTGTGCCAGCGAGACATCTTCGACCTCTGACTTGCTTGCGAGCTTGGTCTCCTCCACGGATCAGCCCGCCAGCAGGTCGCGGACCATCGGCACGACCCGCGTGCCGAACAGCTCCACGGTGCGCAGCCGTGCGCTGATCGGCTGCGCGCCGTTGGTGTAGATGAGGTCGAACCGGCCGACTCCCAGCGCCTTGACGGCGTCGGCCATCTTCCGCGCGACGGTCTCCGGCGAGCCGACGTACAGCGAGCCGTGCTCGACTTCGGCCTCGTACTCGTGCTTGCGGATCGGCGGCCAGCCGCGCAGCGCGCCGATGCGGTCGCGGATCACCTTGTAGTGCGGCCAGTGCAGCTCCCGCGCCTGCTCGTCGGTGTCGGCGATGAAGCCCGGCGAGTGCATGCCGACCGGGTGCGCGGTGGTCTCGAACTGTTCGGCCGCGCGCTTGTAAAGGTCGACGTAGGGCGCGAAGCGCGCAGGCGAGCCGCCGATGATCGCGATCATCAGGGGGAGTCCGTACTGCGCGGTGCGGACCACCGACTGCGGCGTGCCGCCGACGCCGACCCACGTGGTCAGGTGCCCGGATTCGGTCTTGGGGTAGACGTCGGCGCTGTCCAGCGCGGGGCGCTTGGTGCCGGTCCAGGTGACCGGCTTCTCCTCCAGGAGCTTGGCGAACAGGTCGAGCTTCTCCTCGAACAGCACGTCGTAGTCCCGCAGGTCGTAGCCGAACAGCGGGAACGACTCGGTGAAGGATCCGCGCCCGAGGATGATCTCCGCGCGGCCCTCGGACAGCGCGTCGAGCGTCGCGAAGCGCTGGAACACCCGGACCGGGTCGTCGGAGCTGAGGACGGTCACGCCGGAGGACAGGCGGATCCGTTCGGTGCGGGTCGCGATCCCGGCCAGCACGGTCTCCGGGCTGGAGATGGCGAACTCCGGGCGGTGGTGCTCGCCGAGGGCCACGACGTCGACGCCGATCTGGTCGGCCAGCACCGCCTCCTCGACGACCTGGCGGATGGCCCGGGCGTCGGAGACGAGCGCGCCGGAGTCGTCTTCGGGGACGTCGCCGAAGGTGTCGAGGCCGAAGACAAGATCAGACATGGGGGACTCCTGGTCGAGATGTGGTTCTGGTGCGGTTCTTTGAGCGGTGCCGTGCGGCTTGCCTGCCCACAGCTTCGGTGTGGACCAGGTGAGTCCCCATCACCCGAAGGCGGTGATATCTGCGGGCGGCGCTTGAATCACCGGGTTCTGGTGACGGCCGGTCACCGGCTTCGGCGTGAGGCTGCTGACCATGAACACAATCGCAGTTGGAGATGCAGATACAGCCGCACTTGCCACGCCGGCAGAGGTCTTCAGGCGCAGCCTGGATGCCTTCCTCGCCAAGGACATGAGGGCCTGGGCGGACCTGTGCGCCGAGGACGTGCTGGTCGAGTTCCCCTTCTCGCCGGAGGGGCTGCCGTCGAGGCTGGAGGGTCGCGAGGCGATCTTCGAGTACCTGCGGTACTACCCGGACATCATCGACATCCACGAGATCGGCGCTGTGACGGTCTACGCGACCGACAAGCCGGACACGGTCGTCGCCGAGTGGAGCGTCAAGGGCCATGTGATTCCGAACGACAACGCGTACGACATGGCCTACGCGACCTT
Organism: Catenulispora rubra; assembly: GCF_015356825.1. GTDB lineage: Bacteria > Actinomycetota > Actinomycetes > Streptomycetales > Catenulisporaceae > Catenulispora > Catenulispora rubra. The sequence goes on from NZ_JAACYW010000083.1 coordinate 14,816, forward strand.
CGTGACGGTGCGCGACGGGCAGATCGTGAACTACCGGGAGTACTGGAACCCGCTGGCTTTCGGGCAGGCACTTGAGGGCGTGTCGTTCGGATGAGCAGCGAGTACGACGGACAACGCCGTGTCGCGGTGGTGACCGGCGGATCCGGTGCGATCGGGGGTGCGATCGCGGCCCGGTTGGCCGAGGACCACACGGTGGTCAACCTCGACCGCGCCGGCAGCGACTTCAACGTCGATCTCGGCGACGCGGACCAGGTGCGTCAGACCGCTGCGGCCGTGCTGGAGGCACACGGTCGGGTCGACGTCCTCGTCCACGCCGCGGCGATGGTCGCCTTCGGACCGATCGAGGACTACGACCTCGACGTCTGGCGGCGGGTCCAGGCGGTGAACGTGGAGTCGGCGCTGCTCCTCAGCCAGGCGTTCACGCGGGGGATGCGCGAACGCCGCTTCGGCCGGCTCATCTTCGTCGTGTCGAACACCTTCTGGCGCCCGGCCGGCGGCCACCAGATCGCCTACGTGGCGTCCAAGGGCGCGCTGATCGGGCTGGCGCGCACCCTGGCGGTCGGCCTCGGCGCCGACGGCATCGCGGCGATGACCGTGGCACCGGGACTGACCAGGACGCCGGCCACCTCGGTGGTGCCCGCCGAGGAGTTCGACGACGTCGCCACCCACCAGGCGCTCGCCCGGCCGCTCACGCCGCAGGACACGGCCGCGGTGGTCGCGATGCTGGTGCGGGACGACGCGGCGGCGCTGACCGGGCAGACGCTGGTGGCCGATGGGGGGCTGGTGCTGATGTGAGGCGGATGTGAGGCGTCGGGGCCTCGATGTCGTGGGCCGGGTCGCGCCGAGCTTGGCTGAGCTGCGCCGAGCGGTTTCTCCGTTACGGCAGGTACCAGATCTGCTGCAGGTTCCCCGTGACGCACGGCGCGACCGTCAGCTGCGCCCCGAGCCCGTTGTCCGTCAGGCAGTCGCTCGTCATCACGTTGTGGATGTAGTACGCCCCGGGCACCGTCGACCCGGCCAGCCACCACAGCTGGTTCGTCCCGGTCAGGCTGTGCCACAGGCTGACGGTCCCGGCGGACACGTTGAGGTCCATCACCGAGCTCTTGGTGAGGTCGCTCTCGAACAGCAGCCCGCTCTGCCCGTTGACCGACGTGTTCACCACCGTCCAGTGCTGGTCCGTGATGTCCGGCAGGGTGTGCCACGCGACCATCGTCGATCCGTCCGCCGTGTTCCCCTGCACCACTCCGACCGAGCGCTGGCTGAGGTCGGTCATCATCCCCGCCTGGTGCGAGTACGTGGGACTCGGGGCCGCGCTCGGTCGGCTCGGGGACGGGGCGCTGGGCGCCGGCGGGTGTGCGGACGACGGCGACGAGCTGGGGTGGGAGGACGGGCCGCGGGCCGACATCACCGGGGAGGGCGTTGAGGAATGCGACGATGGCGGCGGCTGCGTCGATCCCGGGCCGGAGCTCTGGCTGCTCGACGACGTGGCACTGCTCGGCGACGACGAGGACGACGGGGACGACGAAGACGACGACGAAGCCGCCGACTTCGACGGCGAGGAACTCGACGAAGCACCCGACGAGGAGTCGGCGAACGCCAGCGACGTCGTCGGCGTCGGGCCGTCCATCGGCTGCGTCGCCGCGCCGGCCAGCGTCTGGTGAGTGGGGGTGGTGCCCGGCACCAGGATCAGGCCGATCCCGACGGCCATCAGGCTGACGCCGCTGACGGTCGCGTGGCGCTGGGTCAGGAACTTCACGTCTCCCCCTCGTTCGGTCGCACCCGCGCTGCGCCCAGCCACCCGGACGCCGGTGCGACACTACGTTCGCCGTTCGGCCGATCTCCGGTCAAGCCGGTGCCTCAGCATCCTTCGTCGCCGACGGAGCAGCGGCGAACGACAGGTTTCGGCAGGGAAATTTCGCGTGAAATCTGGCCGCCGATCGTCGTCGTGAGCGGAATGTGGGCGCAAGATGATCTGTGGTTCCTGCACGAGTCCAACGTTGTAAAGCTCAACGCCCGTTGTCGTGAATCGGTTGGATAGTCCTGAATTCGGTTAACGTATGCGGCAATAACAGGCTTCACATGTTGTCAGGGGAGTGGCTGTGCCTGACTCGGGCGTCGAGCTCAATGATCCGGAGGTGCGGGCTCTTGCCGAGGCGACCATCCGCGCTCTGCACCACCAGCACCGGACGCCGTTGCTGCAGTACGTACGGCAGCTGATCCCCTATGATCCGCATCGTGCTGAGGACGTCGTGCAGGAGACCTTCCTGCGGGCCTGGTTCCTGGTCCGGACCGGCGCCGATCGGCCCGGCTCGCTGCGGCCCTGGCTGTTCACCGTGGCGCGGAACCTGGTCATCGACATGAGCCGGCGCGACCGGGCCCGGCCGGTGGAGGTCAGCGACGAGGCGAGCGTGGCGAACGTGCCGGACCTGCGCGACCTGGCCGACTCGGTGTCCCAGACCCGGCTCGTCGTCGACGCGCTGGCCGAACTGCACCCCTCCCAGCGCGAAGTGCTCGTCCACGTGCACTGCCTCGGCCGGACCCGGACGGAGACGGCGCGCGTGCTCGGCATACCGGCGGGCACCGTGAAGTCCAGGAACCACCACGCCGTTCGGGCCCTGCGACGCGTGCTCACCGACTGCGGCGCGGCGCAGTGCGCATGATCGGTTTCCCACAGACGGATCGGCAGATGGATCTCTACACGCATCAGTACATTGCCACCGGGTCGCACACCGAGCCCTGGAACATCGCAGGGTACGTGTTCGTCGCGGCCGGCGCGGGCCTGCTCGTGTACGTGGGCGGCTCCCACGTCGCGCGCCGTTATCGCACCTGGCGGGAGAACGTCCCGGAGAAGGGCCTGACGCCGGCGGAGTTCGCCGCCGCCCTCGCCGATCCGGACGGCGCGCGCCTGCTGCGTGTCGCCGCGCCGCTGGAGCCCTACGTCGTCGAACTCGGCGCCGAGAACGTCGTCGCCCGCCTGGCCGGCATCGACGCCCCGGCGCCGGTCGCGCCGTGGACGGTCGAGGACGACAACCGGGTACGCTCGGCGGTCCGGTCGCGCCTGCGCGACGCCGAGCAGGCCGACGGCCATCCGTTCATCGCCGTCGGCACGCTGGGTTCGGCCCTGGTGTTCGTCGACCCGGCACAGAGCCCGGGCTCGATCTCCATCGACGGGGATCAGAACGCTGCGACAGCGCTCGCAGAGCTCCTGCAGCGGCAGAGCGACGAGGCGGGGCACGACGTCCGCTTCGTGTTCGGACCGGCTGAGGGAGCCCAGTGGCGCTGGACCCTCGCTTCGGACGGCGAACTGGACACCGACGTGCTCGGGGTCCGGGTGCAGACGGCCCACCTGGCGACGGCTCTGAAGACCAGCACCGACACCAGCAATGACACCAGCACCAAGCCCGACGAGCCAGCCAAAGCAGCGCTGGCCAATACAGCGCCAGCCAAAGCAGAGCCAAGCAAAGCAGAGCCGATCAAAACAGAGCCCGAAGAACCCCCCGCCGCCCCGAAATCACCCGCCGACCTCCTGGACCGCCTCGGCACGCTGGGCACCCCGCCCCGCCGCGGCGCCGCCCCGGAACAGACGACGTCCGCGAAGGCTCTGCTCGTGGCGCGTGCCGATCCGCACGCCGACCTCGACGCGGTCAGCGCCGCCGATTCCGTCCGCGCGCAGTCAGCAGACCTGGAGTAAACCCGTCGATGCGCATAGCCCTCACCGTCCACGGCTCCCGTGACGGTTCCGACACGACGACCGACGTCGTCCTCGAGACCTCCCCGGCCTCCGAACTGGCGGAGGCGGCGGCCCGGCTCGCGGTGCTGTCGCGGTCCGACGCAGTCGCCGACCACGTCGACGAGTACGTCCCCACCCTCATCGAGATCGACGGTGTCAAGGCCGACCGCCGCGGCCTGCTCGGCCAGACCGGTCTGCGCGACGGGTCTCGCGTCGTCCTCGACGGCGCGGTCGCCGACGTGGCGCGGGAGGACTACGGCCTGACCCCGCAGCAGGCGCTGCTGGAGATCCGCGCCGTCGGCGGCGCCGGCGCCGGCCGGACCTGGCGCCTCGGCCTGGGCAGCCACTTCGCCGGTTCGGGCCCGGACTGCACCGTGCGCTGGGCGGGATTCCCCGCCGCGCACACCGCCCGGCTCACGGTCCGCCCCGACGGCTCGGTCCTCGTCGCAGAGTTCGACGACGCCGACACCGATGCCAGGTCCGGCGTCGGCGCCCTGGAACCCACCGCGCGTCCGATCCGCGTGGTCACGCCGCCCGCCACCGAACCGGACATCGCGAAGCTCACCGACAAGAAGGCACGGCGTCGCGCGGCGAAAGAAGCGGCGAAGATAGCGGCCAAGGAAGCGCGCCTCGAACCACCGACGCCGAAGCCGAAGCCCGAGGACACCGAGCCCGGACAGTTCACCGTCCGCGTCAACGAGGACTTCGAACTCGCCGGCACCGTCCTGCGGGTGTCGCCCCCTGCCCTGGCCGACGCCGACGTCCGCCGCTCCGAGCGCGGCCTGGGCCTGGACTACAACCGCCCGCCGCGGATCATGCCGCCGCTGGCGGTCAGCCGGTTCCGGATGCCGTCCCTGCCGAACGCCCAGAGCAGGCGCCCCTTCACCGTGATCACCATGCTGGCCCCGATGGTCATGGGCTTCTCCATGGTGTTCCTCTTCCACTCCTACTACTACCTCGCCTTCACCCTGTTCAGTCCGATCTTCGCGATCACGAACCTGATGAGCGACCGCCGCACCGGCCGCAAGTCCCACCGGGTTGCCATGATCGAGTTCCGCCGGACCAAGGCGCTGCGCGAAGCCGAGATCACCGTGGCCGTCGAGGCCGAGCGGATCCTGCGCAACCAGGCCGCGCCCGATCCGGCGACGCTCGGCCTGATCGCCGTCGGGCCCGGAACCCGGCTGTGGGAGCGGCGCCGGGCCGACGGCGACCACCTGACCGTCCGGGTCGGCACGGCCGACGTGCCGGCGCTGGTCGTGGTCGACGAGCCCGGCACCAGCCACCTCCAGCCGGGCCCGGACTGGCGGGTGCCGGCCGCGCCGGTGTCGCTGGACCTGGCCGGGGTCGGCGTCACGGGACTGGCTGGACCGCTGACCGCGATCCGGGACCTGGCCCGCTGGATGGTGATCCAGGCCGGGGTTCTGCAAAGCCCTCGCGACGTGCAGATCCACCTGCTTACCGACGTCGAGACCGAACCCGATTGGGACTGGCTGCGTTGGCTGCCGCACGCGCGCTTCCCCGAACACCACGGGTCCCTGGTCCGCGTCGGCAACGACCCCGAGACTGTGGCCAACCGGGTCGCCGAGCTCGGCTCCGTGGTCAACGCCCGGGTGCAGGCCCGCGGCTCGGCCATCACCTCGGTCATGTTCGCCGAGCCGGACGTGGTCGTGATCGTGGACGGCGCGCGCCGGCTGCGCGAGGTGCCCGGCATGGTGCAGATCCTCAAGGACGGTCCCGCGGTCCGGGTCTTCTTCGTGTGCTTGGACCAGCGCGAAGGCCTGCTGCCCGAGGAGTGCGCCGCCGTCGTGGCGCTGGAGGACAGTGCCCGGCCCGGCGGGTACTACGCGACCGTGCGTCAGCGCGGTTCGGTGCCGGTGCCGGACGTGCGAGCCGACGCGGTCGGGGCCACGTGGTGCGACACCGTCGCCCGGGCCGTCGCGCCGATCCGGGACGTCACCTCCGAGGACCGCGGCATGCTGCCGGACTCGGTGGCGCTGCTGGATCTGCTCGGGCTGGAGCCGCCGGACGCGGACCGGATCGTCGCCGGTTGGGAGCGCCGGCCGGCCTCGACCGCGTTCATCCTCGGCGCGGGTTACGACGGCCCGGCGGTGTTCGACCTGGTCACCGACGGTCCGCACGCGCTGATCGGCGGCACCACCGGCTCCGGCAAGTCCGAGCTGCTGCAGGCCATGGTGGCCGCGCTGGCCACCGCGAACCGCCCGGACGAGCTGGTCTTCGTGCTCGTCGACTACAAGGGCGGCAGCGCCTTCCGGGACTGCGTCCGGCTGCCCCACACCCTCGGCATGGTCACCGACCTCGACGACCACCTCGTCGACAGGGCCCTGACCTCGCTCGGTGCGGAGCTGCGCCGCCGCGAGCAGGTCCTGGCCGCGGCCGGGGCCAAGGACCATCCGGAGTACCAGGCGATGCGGGCCCGGGATCCGGAGCTGGCGGCGCTGCCGCGGCTGGTCATCGTGGTCGACGAGTTCGCCACCCTGGCCCGCGAGGTCCCGGACTTCGTCCACGGCGTGGTCAGCATCTCCCAGCGCGGCCGGTCGCTCGGCCTGCACCTGGTGCTCGCCACGCAGCGGCCGGCCGGTGCGGTCACCGCGGACATCCGGGCCAACACGAACCTGCGGATCTCCCTGCGCATGACCGACGGTACGGAGAGCCGCGACGTCATCGACACCACCGACGCCGCAGGCATCTCGGCCGCGACGCCGGGACGCGCGCTGGCCCGGCTCGGGCACCAGATGGTCGTGCCGTTCCAGACCGGCTACGCCGGCGCCGCGCGGCTGGTCGACTTCGACCTGGACAACGCGGACGACGCGCCGCCGCCGCTTTCGGCGGCAGCCGCGATGCCCTGGCAGCGGCTGGGCCGGCGGCTTCCGCCGACCGCGCTGGCCGCCGGCGCCGGTTCGGTGGGGAAGGTCGCCGACGTCGGCCCGACCGACTTGTCAGAGCTCGTCGACGCGATCGGTCGGGCGGCCGAGCTGGCCGGCTGCGAGCCCGGCCCGAGCCCGTGGCTGGCGCCGCTGCCGAGCAGGCTGCTGCTGGACGACCTGCCGCAGATCCGTCCGCTCGGCGCCGCACGCCACGGCACCCGCCTGATCCCCGTCTCCTACGCGCTGGACGACCTGCCGGCCCGGCAGGCGCAGGCGCCGCTGGTGTTCAATCCGGACCGTGACGGACACCTCTACTTCGTCGGCTCGGCGCGGTCCGGCCGGACCCAGGCGCTGCGGACGCTGGCCGGCGCGCTGGCGCGGACGGTGTCGACGGCCGACGTGCACATGTACGGGATCGATGCCGGCGGCGGCGCGCTGACCGTGCTGGAATCGCTTCCGCACTGCGGGGCCGTGGTGCAGCGGGCCGACCGGGAGCGGATCGAGCGGCTGCTGGCCCGGCTGGTGGCGGAGCTGACGCGCCGCCAGGACCTGCTGACCGTGCACAACGCGGCGAACCTGGCCGAGCTGCGCGAGACGCTGCCGCCCGGGGAGGTCCGCCCGGCGCACATCGTGGTGTTCGTGGACAGCTGGGAGGCGCTGAACACGGCGATCGGCGAGTTCGACAACGGCCGCCTGGTCGAGATGTTCTCCCAGCTGATCCGGGAGGGCGCGGCGGCCGGGCTGCACATGATCGTCTCCGGTGACCGCGCGCTGCTGAACGGCAAACTCGCCGCGCTCAACGAGGACAAGTTCCTGCTGCGGATGAACGACCGCTCGGACTACATGCTGATCGGCATGAGCCACGCCGACCTGCCCACGGTGGTGCCGCCGGGCCGGGGCTGGCGCTCCGACGAGTGCACCGAGTCGCAGATCGCGCTGTTGGCCCCGGACCCGTCCGGGGCGGCGCAGGCCGAGGCGCTGCGGCGGATCGGCGAGACGGCCCGCGAGCGGGACAAGGACGTGTCCCAGGCGGCGCGGCCGTATCCGATCGCCTCGCTGCCCTCCTCGCTGACCTTCGCCGAGGCCTGGGAGCGGATGCCGGCCGAGCCGCCGCGGCCGCTGTGGGCGCTGCTCGGGCTGAGCGGGGACGACATCGCCCCGCGCGGCGTGGACCTGGCGGCGCGCGGCGCCGTCGTGCTCGGCCCGGCCGGCACCGGACGCAGCACCGTGCTGGCCACCATGGCGGTGTCGCTGCTGGCCAGTGGGACCGGGCTGGTGGTGATCACGCCTCGGGATTCGCCACTGCGCCGGCTGGACGGCCAGGCCCGGGTCAAGGTGATCAGCGCCCCGCAGCTCTCGGGCCCGGAGATCACCGAGGCGCTGGCTGAGGTCGGCACGCCGGCGGCGATCCTGATCGACGACACCGACCTGCTCCTGCACACCCCCGCCGACAACACCCTGCGGGACCTGATCGCCACCGGTCGGGATCAGGGCATCGGGATGGTGGCGGCGGGGTCGCCGGAGACGTTCGTGCAGGCGGTCATCGGCTGGGTGGCCGAGCTGCGGCGCTCGCGCACCGGCGTGCTGCTGGCGCCGCAGAGCCTGGCCGAGGGCGACTGCATCGGGGTGCGGCTGCCGCAGGATCTGGTGCGGCGGCCGGCGCGGTTCGGTCGGGGGCTGACTGGGGACGCGGCGACGGGGAACGTGCTGTCGCTGCTGATTCCGCATACGGAGTTGAAGTGACGGAGTTGAAGTTCCGAAGTTGACATGCCGATGGTGAACTGCCGACGGTGAAGTGGCGGCGTTGAAGTGCCGATGGTGAAGGAGGGGACGGATATGAATGGTCTTGCTTTGACCCGCAAGCAGGCGGGTATCGCCGGCGCTGCGGCGATCGTGGTGGGAGTCGGGCTGATCCTGGTTCCCGGCGGGGGACCGTCGTCGCAGCACGTGGTGGCGGCGGACGCGGCGGCGCGGGTGGCCTCGAGTTCGGCGGCGGGTTCGGCGAGTCCTTCGGGCTCTGCTTCGTCGGCGACGCCGGGGCTGTCGGCGACGTCCGTGCCGTCGTCGAGCGCTGCGTCTTCATCGGCAGCGCATCCCGCGCCGCCACCCGCCGCGACCACGACCGTGACGCAGGCGGCGCCGAACTCCGGCGGCGGGCAGCCCCCGCAGGCGTCGTCGGACCCGGCGTCGGCACCGCGGACCTCGGCGAAGCCGTCCCCGGCACCATCGCCGCACGCACCCGCGCCGACGACGGCGAAGCCCCCGCCCCCGACGTCCAACCTGCCCGCCGGCTGCCCGACCGGCTCGGGTTCGAGCGGCAACGCCTTCGCCCCCATCGCAGGCATCGAACACACCTCGTGCTGGGGCCTCACCACCGAGTCGACCGCCGACGACCCCTCCCGCGGCGGCAACCAGGACCTGGGCAACCTGGCCAACGGCGCCTGGGCGGAGTACCCGAAGGTCAACTTCGGCACCGGCGGCAGCCAGTTCTTCGGCCGCGTCGCCTCCGGCGCGGTGGCTGGCATCAGCGGCCTGGTGAAGGTCCACCTGGACAATCTGAGCAGCGCCCCGGTCTCGGTCTTCGAGATCGCGAACACCGGCGGCTGGCAGAGCTGGCGCACGATCCAGATGAACATGAACCCCACGACCGGCGTGCACGACGTCTACCTGACCTTCGACAGCGGGCAGCCGCAGCCGTTCGTCAGCCTGCACTGGTTCGACTTCGGGAACTGACCGGCGGGCCGGGCGGGTGCGGTTGGTTTGTGGGTTTTAAGGGCTTTTTACGGCTTCGCGCATGGTTGGATGGCCTCGCTGGGGGACGCAGTTTGGTTCAGCCCCGCACGTTGCGCTGGCGGCCGCCGGTTGTCGTGGGCACGACCGCGCGCCGGCTCGGGTGGTGGCGGGTGTGGTGTTGGCGGGCGGTGGTGTTCGTGTTCAAGGGCGCCTTCGGCGGCGCCTGCGCGGCGAGCGGCCTCGGCTCTGAGGGATCCCAACACCCCGCGTCGGCGGCGGTCCGTGTTGTGGTCGCCTTCGTCCCGGTTCCCTCATCGCTGTCGTCGCCGTGAACGGAATCAGCTCGGCCAGGCGGTGCCAAGTCGGATCGCCGTTGCTGTGGTGGGGCTGCGTGCGACTTGGCACCGCCTGTCCGATCTGATTGGCAGGGCCCGCCGACAGCGACGAGGGAACCGGGACACCTCCGGGTGTGTGCGTGGCAGCGCCCCGGGTGCCATACGCCGGCCGGGCCTGTACTGCGGTCCGGTGCACCGTCCACCCACAGGTGGGGTTGTCCCGGGTTCCCCGTCGCGTCGGCGGGCGCAGCCAAGCTGATCGGGCCGGTGGTGTCAAGTCGCACGTCACCCGGCCACAGCGGCGGTGGTCCGACTTGATACCACCGGACCGGTCTGCTTCCGTCAGGCGACGACGGGACGGGGAACCCGGGACGAAGGCGACCACAAGCAGCGTCCGGCAGCAGGCTACGCAGCCCCCACTCCCCGGAGCGAGGCCGCTCGCCGCGCAGGCGCCGCCGGAGGCCCTGTCTTTGACTTTCAGGCACCCACCACACGCGGCAGACACCCGCCCGCACGACCTGTGCGCAGTGACACAGACCTGCGCGCGGTCGTGTCCACGACAACCGGCCAGCCGCCAGCGCTAGCCGCATGGCACCACCGAACTGCGTCCCCCAGCGAGGTCATCAAACCATGTGCGAAGCCGTAAAAAGCTCTTAAAATCCACAAAACAACCGCACCCGCCACACCCACCCGACACCAGCACCCACGCCACGCAGAAAGCAGGAGCGCCCAAAGACCACCGCGCGCCCGGCCAGCTGATCGCCTCAGCCGACCGGCGCGCGCTTCCGTCCCGCCCTACTCCTGCTGCTGTTCCTGCTTCTACTTCTGCCTCTGCTACTGCTTCTGCCCCGCAGCGATGACCGCCTTCTGTGTCCCGGAGTCGAAGTCCGACAGGCCCCCCTTGATCTTCTCGAACTGCTGCGCGAAGTTCCCGATGTTGTTCATCGCGTTCTGCAGCGTGACGGTGAAGTGCGCGTAGGCGTCGTGCAGCGCGGGGCTGGACTGCTCCATGTAGAGGCCGCCGCCGGAGCTCAGCATGGCGGTCACCGTGTTCTGGAGGTTGGCCAGGTGGGTGACCAGGTCGGTGTTGGCGTTCTGCAGCTGGGTGCTGACCGTTGCGACCTTGTTGTAGTCGAATACTGCGTCGGACATCTCACGGCTCCTGTGTTCGGATCGGATGCGGCGGGAGGGGTGGGCTACTTGCCGTTGATGCTCTTGGCGATGGATTCGTCCATGCCGATGATGCTGTTGGCGATGCTCGTGAACTGCTGGGAGAACGAGCCGATGGTCTGGACGGCCGCGACCAGCGAGTCGTTGAAGCTCTTGTAGGCGGACTGGAAGGCCGGGCTGGACTGCGTCAGGAACAGGCCGCCCTCCTTCGAGCCCAGCAGGCCGTTGACCGTGTTCAGCAGGTTGTTCAGCTGCGTCGGGATGTCGCCGACGGCCTGGTTCAGGGTCGCGGTCGCGGCGTTGATCTGGTCGCTGTTGATGTCGATGTTGGGCATGCGGATCGCCTTTCGGTGCCGGGGTGGTGCTGTCGGGGGGGAGTGCGTGCTGTCAGATCATTCCGAGGCGGCCGCCACCGCCGCCCCGGCCGCCGCCGTTGTTGCCGCCCTTCGGGTGCATCGCCGGGGAGTCGACCAGGGTCCGGTCGCCGGGGCTGTTGGCGTTGCCGGTCCACTTGTAGTTGTCGGTCGTGCCGTCGGTGTGCTTGGTGACGTCGGTCCAGACCGCGTTGCTGCCGTCCGGGTTCGCCGTACACGCCGCGGTCTCGGTGGTGCCGTCGGCGTGCGTGATGTGGCTCGTGTAGTTGAACTTGTTGGCGACCTCGTGCGTGGTGCTCTCGGTGTACGTGCCGCCGTCGTAGCTCACTGTGGTGTCGCTCTGCACGACCGGGCTCTGCTGGTGGTCCGAGTCCGGCGGGTTGGCCCCGGTGTTGGTGTCCAGCACGCCCTGGTCCAGCTTGACGCTCGTGGTCATGGACGCCGCGTGCGAGCCGAACGGCTGCACGTCACCGGCGACCAGCGTCTTGTCGTCGGGGGTGAGCGGCTTGTCCCGGAAGCCGAACAGCGGGTTCGTGACGTCCTTGAGGTTGTTGTACGACGTCGGCGCCGCGCCCGGGTCGTCCGGCGTCGGACTTCCCGGCGCCCACATCGGGATGTGCTGCGTGACGAGGTTGCCGTTCTCGTCGTACGTCTGGAACGTCGTCTCCTCGTTCTTGGTCGCCTGGTAGTGCTTCCAAGCGGCCTCCTTCGAGCCCCAGGCGCTCAGCAGATACTGGTAGCTCTGGTAGTTGATGCTCGCGGCCAGGCCGAGGTCGTTGTCCAGGTACTGCAAAGCCACAGTGCGGAAGGTCTGCGACAGCTTCTGCAGCTTGGTCTTCGCGTCGCCCGCGATGTTCGTGAAGTTGTTGTAGAAGTCGTACAGCGACTGGTCCAGCCGGTCGTTCCCGCTGCCGGTGAAGGTGCCGCCGTAGATGGTCATGCCCTCCATCGAGCTGTCGGTGATGCCCGACTTCCAAGCCGAGAGCTGCGAGTCGAGGTTGTTCCGCAGATTGTCCATGTTGTCCGCGGCCGTCTTGAGCTGCGTGTAGTCGATCTGGAACTTCAAGCCGGCGTCAAGCTTGTTCGGGTCCGCCACCGGTTCACCCCTTCCCCTTCGTCTCTCACCCGGTGGTACGCATCCGTTGCCGGAAAAGGTTCTCGCCAATCGCGGAAAGCGGCGAGACGCCACGAGAACCGTAGACGGGTCCGGATACGTACCCCCGTTCGGAACACCGCAACGAACCGGAGGAGGCCGCGTGGCCAGGCCCACAGACTGGTCCAAGCTCGGCCTGGACCACGACCCCACACCGGGCAGCCAGGACACCATGGCCGCCCTGGCCAAGATCATGGACACGGTGCAGGGCCAGGTCGACGAGATGGAGTCGACGATCACCGCGATCGTCAACAACGTCGCCGGCGGCTGGACCGGCAAGACCGCCGATGCGCTACGCGGCCAGATCAGCGACCAGCTCCAGAAGTTCTTCCGCGGGCTCCAGCAGTGCTTCGACGAAGCCGCCCCGGCGATCCACACCTTCATCACGGCCATGGCGCAGCACCAGGCCGACGCCGACACCGCGCTGACCAAGGCGCTCGGTCTGCCGGACAAGGACCCGGGCCTGGCGCAGTACAAGCAGGCCGCGACCCAGGCCGGCTCGGACCTGACCGCCGCGGGCAACACCGCCTCCTCCGCGATCGACGACGCCGTGAGCCGGCTGGCCAGTGCCCTGACGCCCTCGGAGATCTTCTGGGAGGCGTTCCAGTGGCTGGCGCTGATCCTCGGCGTGGTCGGCCTGATCTTCGGCGGCCCGCTGGCGATCCTGGCCTGGCTGGCGAACATCGCCCTGTTCATCAAGACCATCGTCGACTTCGCGCACGGCGACACCAACTTCCTGGGCCTGTTCCTGAGCTTCCTGGGCATCATCGCGCCGATGACCCGGGGCATCGGCGGCGACCTGGCGAACCTGATCAAGGGCGGATTCGGGAAGATCATCAACGGCGTCGACAAGTTCGGCGGCACCATCGGGAACCTGTTCACCGACGTCAAGACCCTGTTCATCGACTTCAGCACGATCGGGGTGCTGGGCTCGATCAAGGTGATCGGCCAGCTCGGCATGAAGGCCGGGCTGTGGGTCTTCGACAAGATCCTGACCTTCCCCAACGTCATCACCAAGATCGGCGCCCTGGCCTTCGACAAGTTCATGAACTTCGACCAGTACCTGTTCAGCGGGATCAAGTTCCTCGGCGACAGCTTCGGCAAGGGCATCGACTTCGTGCTGACCGAGATCGGCACCGGCCGCTTCGTCCGGCTCTTCCTGCCGGTCACGAAGGACGAGTTCACCGCGCTGAACTTCAGCGGCGCGCTGTGGCGCTCCTTCGAGCGCACGCTCCCGGGCATCGTGCCGATGAACAAGGTGCTCGACGACCAGTTCACGCTCTTCCAGCTCACCAAGAGCCTGAACCTGCCGGCGGACGCGATCGCCAAGATGACGCTGAACCTCAAGACCATGCACGACTTCAACCCCGAGCACGGCATCAACTACGTGCCGATGCCGAACGGCACGCTGTTCGTCCCGGAGAAGTTCCTCAGCACGATCAAACTGAACGACATCAACACCATCGACTCCCTGGTCAAGCCCAACCTGCTCGACCCGCACTTCAACGCCAGCAACCTGGACAACCTCGGCAAGATCGACCCGCACTTCGACATCGGCAACCTGGACAACCTCGGCACCTTCAACAAGATCGGTTCCGGGAACCTCAGCACTGTCACCATCCACGGCCTGGAGCAGCTCGACGGCTTCAAGCCGATCGAGATCACCAACCTGGCGCACGCCGACAGCATCGCCGTGGTCAAGATCGGCGACAGCATCTCGCTCACCGGCGTCGAGAAGGAGATCGCGGTCGCCAAGCTGCCCACGTTCACCGGCGCCGACCACATCGCCACCGTCGATGTGCACGAGGTGGTCCCGCACGTCGAGATCTCCGCCGCCGCGACCGCCGAAGCCGTCCCGATCCACGACGTGCTCAGCCTGGTCAAGAACGTCGAGGTCACCGGCGGCAACCTCGCCGAGCACAACCTGGCCGACATCGGCTCCCTGAACACCTCGATCGACCACAGCCTGGCCGGCCAGGCCGGCGCCCTGCACGGCCTCGGCTCCGAGAACATCGCAGTCCGCGCCGAACCCATCGCCAACCTCCACGACGTCGCCGGCGTCGGCGGCCTCACGGCCGACCACCTGGCCGTCGCCAAGCAGGCCTTCGACCACCAGATCACGGCCTTCGCCGGGAAGATCTCCCCCGACGTGCTGGACAAGATGGGGACCGACTTCCTCACGCAGATCAAGGACGTGCACTCCGGCTGGCGCGATCCCCGGCTGGTCGATCACCGGTTCTCCGAACTCCAGGTCAACCGGCTGATCGACAACCTGCCCAAGCAGTTCACCAAGGAGTTCGAGCGGGCCGGCTGGATCGACGACCTCGGCAAGGGCATCAAGGACGACCCGAGCTACGTCAAGCTCAGCCTCGACGCCAAGGCCAGGTTCGACCAGGAGATCACCACCCGCGTCGGCTCCGGCTTCGACCGGGTCTGGTCGGCGAAGAACGCCGCGTTCGGGGACGGGACCGACCTGCCCGCCCTGAAGCTGGCGCTCGCCGCCGACCTCAAGACCGCGCTGGGCAAAGCGCTGGAACGCGACGACTGGATGCGCAAGGCCGGCGCCGCGTTCGAGCACGGACTCGGCGAGAACGCCGGCATCGCCGGCAAGCTCCCGCCGGCCGAGCTGGCGAAGTTCCGCCAGGAGTTCCTGGGCACCGCGGAGAAGATCTTCCAGGACGCCCAGGCCAACAAGCTGACGTTCACCGCGGACATCCAGGACGGCCTCGCCGGCGCCCTGACCCACGACATGCACAGCAAGCTGGCCGACCAGATCGCCCGGATCTCGAAGGTCAACTCCAACGGCCTCAAGGGCCTCGCCATCGCCTCCGACTGGGCCGCCAAGAACCCGAACGAGGCCGCGCTCGTCGGCGACTCCGGCATCCAGCGGCTGCTCCACGACCTCAGCGGCGACCTGCGCAAGATCCCGCCGGGCTCCCGCCCGCAGATCTTCAACCAGGCGCTCAAGAACTTCGAGGGCAAGCTCGCCTTCGAGGCCGACCTGCGGACCGCCCTGGCCGACGCCGCGCACGCCTTCCACGGCGCGCCCGAGGACGCCGCGAAGTTCCGCGAGAACACCGTGCTGGACTTCCTGTCCGGGCACTCGCTGCCGAACGGCATGCCGCATGGCATAACCCCGGACCTGGGAAAGAGCTGGCTGTCCTGGGAGAAGGACAACGGCGACGTCTTCGGCAGCACCCTGTCCCAGATCCATCCGGTCGACAAGACCGCGGCCTGGAGCCAGGCCCGCATCGACCTGGCCAAGGGCGTCCAGCCGAAGATCCAGTTCGAGAAGCAGATCGCCCCGAAGATCACCACCGCCCTGGACCACTTCGACACCAAGCTCGACAAGTGGTCCGAGGACCACGGATCGGTGTCGATCGAAAACATCAAGGCGTGGCGGGACGAGTTCGACAAGGCCCTGCGAGACGCGGGACCCGCAGTCCTGAATGACCCGCCGGCCTTCGACCGGCTCACCAAGAACCTGCTCGACGGCCTCGACCACCGCCTGGGCTCCGAACCCGAGGTTGCCGCGCTCAAAAACCAGGCCGACATCCGGTTCCAGGACGCGATCAAGGACTGGGCCGGCAAGACCGGCGGAACCCCCTCCTTCTTCGGCTTCACCAAGCTCACCGAAGACTTCCAGGCCCACATCGGAGACCTGCTCGGCGCCGCGCGCCACGGCCTCGGCGACGGCGGCGGCCTGGACGTCGCGAAGTTCGCCAAGGGCCTGGACGACCACCTCGCCAGCATCGGCGCGAAACTCGACAAGGAAGCCGGACTCGGCCACCTGGAGGCCGACGCGTTCGAGAAGGCCTACGGCGGCTGGCTCGGCCACGACGTCCCGCTGGCCGACGGGTTCTCCGCCGACCGGCTCACCGACCTCGCCTCGGAGTTCCGCTCGATCTCCCGCACCCTCACCGACCATCTGGGAGCCGACGAGGCCAAGCCGATCATCGACGACCTCGCCTCCCGCCTGCCGGAGCGCTTCGACCTGGAACTGCGGAGCCTGTCCCGGATCGACGCCGCCGACGACGCCTTCACCCACGGCCTGCAGGACTGGCACAACCCCGCGGGCATGCGCGACCTGACGGCCCCGGAGATCGGCGCGGTCCGCACCGAGTTCACCGCGGACGCCAAGGAGCTGACGAAGGTCCCTGACACCTTCTGGACCGGCGCGCGCCTGGACGCCAAGCAGATCCGCGCGCTCATCGCCGGCTGGGACTCCCGGCTCGGCGACCTCGCCTCGGCCGTTCCCGGACGCCTGAACTTCGAGGCGCATCTGCTCGACGAGCTGTCGCACGCCTCCGAACTGCTCGGCGACGGCGCGAAGTACGACCACATCGTGCAGGACTTCCGCCAGGACTTCACCCACGAGTTCCACGACGTGTGGGGCAACGGCCGCAACGCCGACGACTGGCTGGCCAAGGAACAGCGGAACGGGGACGTGTTCACCAACGGCCCCGGCGTGCAGATGCCGAAGACCTCGCTGGAGCTGCGGCCGCTGGACTCGCATCCGGTCGCCCCCGACCCGCGTCCGCAGAACGTCGCCGGGACCTGGGGCCGACCGGTCAACCTCAGCACGTGGGACAAGGCCTGGCACCACGAGGTCGACGGGATGTTCAGCGGAAACGGCATCCTCAGCCTCGGCACCGTCAAGGACGGCGTGGCGACCGGCGGCAACAAGGCCATCACGCGGATGTTCAACGACGCCAAGTTCGGCGACGCCGCGAAGGTCCAGCTGCAAACCGACCTCGACGCCCTGCACAAGAGCCTGGCCGATCCCGAGGTGTCCTCGGCCGCGGCGCGCCCCCTGCTCCAGAACCTCTTCGACCACAACCTCAAGGGCGACACCCGGGCCAGCAAGTTCCCGGTCTCGGCGATGAACGACGCGCTGGAATCCCTCAACGCCAAGCTCCTCGCCGAGGTGCACGGCGGATCCTCCGGCCTGCATCCGTGGCCCTTCGACGGGAGCGCGAAGAAGCCCGACTACGTGCTGGCCGGACCCGACGGCAAGGTCCCCAAGCCCGGCGAGAACGGGTTCGGCGGCACCGAGGACACGTTCTTCAATTCGGTCACGCACGTCGGCGACCACCTGAGATACAACTCGGTGAAGGAGTTCGCCGACGTCGGCAAGGGCGTGCGCAGCGCGGTCGACTCCAAGCTGAAGGCCTATGGGGACAAGCAGGTCCGGGTGGTCGTCGACCTCACCAAGGCGCCGGGCCTGGAGGCCGGGCCGGGCCGCGATCTCACGGCGCTGATCGGGCACGTCACCGACGCGTACCGCGGGGGCGGCTGGGACGGCCCGACCCGACTGATCCAGAGCGACCTGATCGTCCCCGGCCACTTCCTGGGCCAGCCCGATCCGGCGGTCCTGACCTTCCGCTTCCGCTCCGACGGCCTGGTGTACCTGGACGGCGCGGGCGCCGGTTGGGGCCACGCGGGCGAGCTCGGCGACCACGCGCCGGCCGACGCGCACCCGGCGGTGGAGGTG
Organism: Catenulispora rubra; assembly: GCF_015356825.1. GTDB lineage: Bacteria > Actinomycetota > Actinomycetes > Streptomycetales > Catenulisporaceae > Catenulispora > Catenulispora rubra. The sequence continues at coordinate 32,690 of NZ_JAACYW010000083.1, forward strand.
CCGAGCCTCGACGGCGGCATCTTCCAGCACCCCGACCTGCCCGGCGGCGGCCGGATCCTGCCCGGCGGCCTGCTGCTGTCGAACCAGGCCAAGGACCTCGCGCTGGCCGCGAAGCTCCCGAAATACGACGGTGCGTTCCTGCTCGTCACGCACTTCGACGACGTCCGGGGCCAGGCCCACGTCAACGACGTCCCGGTGCCGCACGGCCTGGTCGGCGGGTACTTCAAGTCCGGGCTGCTGCCCTGGCGCGACGGCCAGCTGATCGTCGTCGTCGGCTGCGGCGCTGAGGACCTGGCCGCCGCCCTGCGCACCGAGCTGCACACCCCGACGGTCGGCGAGACCCACGACTTCGTCACGACGCACGACGGGTTCACCTACACCGGACCCGAGTCCTGGAGCGAGCACGGGCCGGACGTCCGGACGTCCCAGCTGGACTGGCGGCCCACGCCGGACGTGCTGGAAGCCGGTCCGCACGACGACGGCGGCGCGCGGTTCAAGCTGTTCCTGCCCGGCGACCTGGAGATCGAGCCCTACCACCTCGGGTCGGACTTCGGGCAGTCCATGCGCCGGCTCGGCTTCGACCCGTCGAGCTCGGTCTCGAACCTGGACTACTTGGGCAAGCTGGCCAAGTTCGACGACGGACCGCTCGCGGTCAAGGCGGGCCTGCAAGCCTTCGCCGACAAGGTGTTCGCCGCGCATCTGCCGCCGACCGAATCGCTGAAGACGGCCTTGACCGACCTCGGCCATCCCACTGAGATCGGGGTGGACTGGAAGTCCGGTGGCGTGCCGATCGACCAGGACCTGCGCACGTATCTCCAAGACCTGACCGACTTGGAGGCCAAGAGCCCGGACGCCGCCCGGGACTGGCGCCTGACCGGGCTGAAGCAGGACCCTGATCTCGGGCCGGCGTTCAAGGATCACCTCTTCCCGGAAGACGTTCCGCCGCAGCGCCTCTACGTCGGCCACAGCGACGTGGGCCCGGACGGCAGCCCGGTGGCCGGTCACGACTTCGTGGACGTGATCAGCCGGATCGAGCGCGGCACCACCCCGAGCGTGGACATCGTTCACGTCGGCCCCGGCTACATAGACCACTGGACGGCGACGCTGTCCGACGGCCGCGGCGTGGACGAGCTGAAAACCAAGTTCGGCGCGGCAGGTGCCTCCGAGATCGAGGTCGTCCGCTTCGACGACCTCGGGAAGCCGGGAAGTAAACTGGGCACGCTCAGCACCGGAGTCGGGGACGGCGTCCACATCCGGCTCACGCTGGTGGGGGAGGCCGCGACCTTCAAGCCGCTGCTCAAGGCCGGCGAGCCGCTGGTCCTGGTCGCCGGCGGCAAGAGTGCCGCCGACGCGCTGTCGGCCGGAAAGGCGCTGCTGTATCAGGGCGCTGACCACGTCGGGGTGGCCGGCGAGGCGCAGTTCCTGGACCAGCTCGCGCACTGGGGTACCGCGATCGGCGGCAAGTACTCGCCGATGACGAACATGCTCTACGCCTTCGGCAAGCAGGATCTGTTCAAGGACACCTCGGACCCGGCGCGCCTGCGGATCGTCGCGGACCTGGCGAAGAACGATCTGCATTTGGCGCCATGGCGCGAGTTCTCGGACCTGATGGCGGTCGGGCATGACGCGAACGTGGCGCAGCTCGGCCAGTTCAGCCGGAAGATCTGGGAGCAGGGCGCGGCCGGGGTCGAGATCAAGGACGCGGTGAAGACGCTGACCGAGCTCACTTCGCCGACGCTCAAGGATCTCGACGCTTTCGAGAAGCGGATATCCGGCCTCGTCGGGACCACCGGGAAGTGGAGCGCCGACGCCGGCCAGGACATCGACGACCTCATCCGCCGAATGCACGACCTGAGCCTGGACGACGCGGACATCGAGATGCACGACCCGGTCGCGGCCGACGTGCACACCGACATTCAGGCGCACAGCCACACCGACATCGAAGTGCACACTCCGATGGAGGTCGAGCACACCCCGACCGGCGCCTACGTCCACGACAACAAGTTCTTCCACCCGGACCTCCCGGGCCACGGCTACGTCCTGAACGACAGCCTCCTGCTCTCGAACCGCCCCGCCGACCTGCGGCTGTCCGACGGCGTCCCGCGCTACGACGGCGTGTTCCGCCTGATGACGCACTTCGAGAAGCCCACGGACGAGCTGTTCGTCAACGGCGTCCGCATCCCGGCCGAGCTCGCCCACGACTTCCTCACCTCCGGCGTCACCGACTGGCGGCCCGGCATGCCGATCCTGGTCGTCGGCTGCGGCGCCGAGGGCGTCGCCGACCTGCTGCGCACCCGCCTGCAGGTGGCGACCGTCGGGGCCACGCACGACGTCGTCGCGCTCAACGATCACGCCCTGTTCACCTTCACCGGTGACATCGGCGCCGGCGCCGGCAAGAACGTCGTGGACGATCCGCTGTCCGGCCACGACTTCTGGACCGACCCGCCGAAGGACCTGACCGGCGCGCCGGTCGCGGACGGGAAGTCCTCGTTCAAGCTCTTCCTGCCGGGCGACGCCGAGCACGGGATCTCCTACCCGCTCGGCTCCGACCTGGTCCGTGCGATGAACCTGCTGGGCCTGCGGCGTACCGACATGCCCGCGCTGGAGAAGCTCGACCTGGACATGATCGACGCGAACGGCTCGTCGTGGGCGCACGACCTGCACCTCCAGGTCGGCGGCCGGGACTACCGCGTCACCGTCCGGGACGACGAACTCAACCCGACTCTGCAGAACCCCTGGCTGATCATCCCGAACCTGGACCACGACCTCCATCTCCAGGTGGGCCACAACGATGGTGCCGGGACTCCGCTCGGCCAGTTCTGCGGGTACCTGTCAGTGCACTGGCTCACGCAGGCCGATCACAGCATTCCGCTGGGGTTCAAGGACCTCGGCGGGCTCCGGGACGACGCCGTGCGGACCGTCACGGGCTGGATGACCGGCGCCCACGGCCCCGACGGGATCGCGGCGATCGACAGCCACGCGGTGCAGGCACTGAGCGGGGACCGGCCCGCGGTGCAGCTGGGGCTCACCGACTTCGCCCATCAACTGGCCGATCTGCCGGGCGGGACGCGGATCGTCTTCTCGACCAACGGCCGCGCCGTGGACGACGGGTTCCAGGTCCTGGGCGGCCACTCCATGGCCGCCGTGCTGGAGGACGGCGGCGGTGTGCGGGTGTTCGACCCGGACCAGGGCCACGGGCTGATCCACTTCCCGGACCGCCAGAGCTTCCTCGCCGATCCGTTCACCCAGCGCGCCACGACGTTCGTGATCGACGACCGGGTGGTCACGCCGCCGCCTCCGCCGCATCTTCCGGCGCCTCCTTCGACCTCGCTGGCGCACACCCCGCCGGACACCACGGTCGTGAAGGTCTTCGACGTCGATCCGCTGACCCACAACCCCTGGGCGACCCCCGACCCGGAGACCGTCGTCGCCAAGTTCACAGCCTTCGTCGACGCGGTCCGCGACATCAGGCCGCCGCATCCGGTGAACCCCTGGCGGCAGATCACCGTGCTGGGCCGCGACGGCAAGCCGACCGGCGAGGTCTACGCCGTCGACGACCTGAACGGCCGCTGGGCGAAGCTCGGCGTCGCCGACTCCGTCGACGCGCGCCACCTCTGGGACGGCAGCCGCGGTCCCTACCTCGGCAAGGGCGGCGTCACCGTCCGGCCGAACGGCGACGTCGTCCTGGTCGGCGAGGACAAGACGCCCTTCTACCTGAAGGAGAACCTCGGCGACGGCCGCTATGTCGAGGTCTTCCGCGCCCTGGACGGCAAGCGTCACTGGTTCGAGTGGAAGGGTGACGGGCCGGACCGGGAGCTGCTCTTCAGCGGCAAGCGCATCTACGAGACCAACGCCGACGGCGCCGTCTTCAAGGACCTCTACCGGAATGGCCGCATCGCCCGCGACTACCGCGTCACGCTCGACAAGGGCCTGATCCGCGCCGAGCGCGGCCTCGGGGACCAGCGCGGCCTGTGGGTCTGGAACCGTTACGACAAGGACGGGAACTCCGTCGCCAAGGGCATCCGTGAATACCAGGGCTCTGCCTGGAAGGACACCCTGACGTTCGGCGAGGCCGGGGCGAAGGCCGAGGTGGTCGTCGCCAAGCAGTGGAGCATGTGGTTCACCAAGTGGGGCCACGCCGGGCACTTCCGCGAGCACACCATCGACATCAGGGACGGCAAGCTCGGCGATCCGCTCAAGACCCTGCACACCTACAAGGAGATCTCGCCGCAGGACAAGGAGACCGGCACCAGCGAGTTCATCGGCGAGAACCGGATCCTGGTGATCCAGCGGGTCGCCGAGCAGCGCATCCCGACCTGGTTCGCCCGGCACTTCGCCGAGATCGACGTCCCCAACCGCGGTCTGTTCGGCGGGGTGTCCGGCGTGGACAGCAGGTTCCAGATCTACGCTTGGAGCGAGCACGAGATCGTGCCCGGCGGCAAGCCGTTGGGCGCACCGATCCAGCGCGCCGGCGGGATGCGAGTGGCGATCCCGGACGGCTCCACGTTCGACTTCGTCACGGTCACCGCCGCCGGCGGCAAGGACACCGGCGTGCTGGTGCGCGCGGTCGTGAAGCTCGACGACGGCAGCAAGCTGGAGGTCGGCCGGGACCTGGACAGCGGCAAGTGGGCCTCGCTCGCCGGCGGTGTGACGGCGGTGGACGGCCGCACGCTGAACTGGCGGCAGGTCGGCTCCGACAAGAAGGTGATCAGCCAGGGTGTGCGGACGTTCGGGCCCGGACATCAGTGGACGGACACGCTCGACGACGAGGCCAAGACGATCGTCCGCTCGACCGACGACCTCGGCCGGGTCACCTCCGACCTGGGCCGCGACACCTCACTGACCCGCGATCCGATCGGTCTGATCACCAAGCGCACCGACAGCTTCCCCGGCGTCGGCGGCAAGGGCGAGATCGTCGCCGGGAGCGGGAATCCGCTGTCCGGGAAGTGGAGTTGGGAGGTCACCGGCGCCGACGGGGCGGTGATCAGTGGCCTGCGGTTCCCGTTCCGCAGCCATCCGGACCTGGGCAGCTGGGATGACTCGTTCGTCGACTTCCATAAGATCGACGGGATCTCCAAGGTCGTGCCGATCCGGGAGATCCGGGCCCTGGACAAGGGACGCGGCCTGGCCGCCTACAAGATCGGCGACGTCTGGCACAGCGACATCCGCGGCTTGGACGGCTCGGTGAAGGCTGACACCCACGCGATCCGGCAGTGGAAGGCGGACGACGGCACGTGGGGCCCCAACCCCAAGCCCGGAACCGACATGCAGCCGTGGCGCGACGTCCCCGAGTCGGCGCACGGGAACTTCATCGACCCGCCGGTGCTGCGCACGGTCGTGGACGGCAAGGTCCGCCTCTACGACATCAAGGACGGCACGCCCAACTCCAACGTCTGGTCCGAGTTCGATCACGGCGGCGGTTTCCGGGCGAAGGAGCTCGTCGGCGTGACGCCCGGCGGCAAGGAGATCTACCGCGAGACCCACGCCGCCACCGGTCAGTGGATCGAGACGCTGGCCGACGGAACCCGGATCCGCTACCGCTCCCTCAACGGTTTCATCAACACCCGGGACACGTTCGGGCGCTGGAGCGTCCGGCCCGACTTCGACATCTCCGGCCGCTGGAAGACCGGCGGACGCGAGTACGAATTCCGTGGCGCGGGCACCGAGTTCCGCGGCTACAACCGGATGTGGCGCGAGCCCAACCGGCTCCAGTACCGGGACATCGACGGTGTCGACGGGCAGTTCGTCAACCCGAACTGGCTCAAGGCGCAGAAGGTGCTTCTGGACTTCCTGCAGGACTACACCTTCGACGTCATCGCCAACATCTTGATCACCGGCGCGGTCAACAACTGGAACTTCACGCCGGCGGACTGGGGGAAGATCTTCGCCGGCGGCGCCGTCACCTCGGGGGTGAAGGGCGCGTCGAACGCGCTTCAGGAGACGCTGCTGAAGAAGTTCAAGGACGGCGTCGGCAACGTGGACAGCGGCAAGTTCTGGGGCCGTGCCCCCTACAACCACGACAAGACGTGGGACAACGAGTGGGCCGGCAACGAGAACCCGCGGCGCTGGCGTTCGGGCCTGTACGACTACGGCGTCAACTCCCTGCTGACCAGCGGGATCGCCGGGTTCGTCTCGACCGCGTTCACGTCCACGGTGTTCGGGATCGGGACGCACCACATCACGGTGTCCGGCCTGGAGTCGCTGCAGGCCGGCGGGCTGGGCATGGCCGGGGCGCTGACCGGCGGGCTGCTGGCCGTCGGGCCGCGGACCATCCTGCACCAACTAGGCTCGGGCCGTTACTTCCACCAGGGCGGGATCCCGGATCTGTTGATCAGCTTCGGCGAGAAGACTTTCGAGAAGTGGTTCATCGGTGATGTGCTTAGCCCGGCGCTGAATCTGAAGATCACGCCTCCGCCGCCGATACTGGGGACCGGCCAGGGACCATGGAACGGATGACCACGTGACAGACCCGATACGCGTTTCGGCAAAGGGCCGGGGCGACGGCGCCATCGAGGCGGCGCTGCGGACGGCGAAGCCGGGCGCGGTGCTCGTGCTGGAGGCCGGGGAGTATCGCGAGAACCTGGTGTTGGATCGGCCGCTGAGCATCGTCGCGGCGGCCGGGGTGCGGGCCGAGCAGATCGTGATCAGGGGTGTCGCGGGGTCTGAGCGTGCGGTGCTGACGGTTGCGGCGGATGTGCGGGTGTGGGGGATCACGATCGACGCCGGGGCTGGGGAGGGC
>NZ_JAACYW010000830.1 GCF_015356825.1 Catenulispora rubra
GCACGGATGAGCATGCGGACGCCACCATCGTCCAGCCCGATGGGCGCCAGCTGCTGGAGCAGATGAAGTCTTATCTTGAGCAGCGCACGCCCGACGGCACCGAAATCAGCTCGCAGTTCAGCTACGAGTACCGGCCAGGCCGGGCGCCGACCGGTCGATGGGCCCGGCCGGATCCGTCCGAATGGGTCCTGCCCCCGCATTCAGCACCGCAGGATTCTTCCGGCGGCGTGTCCTGATCAGTCCGGCGCCTACCGCAAAAACCACGGCGGTTGGGCTGCCCGTGGCCGTACCCAGCCGGGCTGGCCGTGTCCGTGTGGATCCGGTGGCCAGCGGCGCGCCGATGACGCTCAATCGCGATAGATGGGCAGAGCTGGACAGAAG
>NZ_JAACYW010000831.1 GCF_015356825.1 Catenulispora rubra
CATCCACTACCACCGACCGCTATGAGCTGAAAGGCTCGGCGTTCACCAGCCCATTCAGCCGAGCTCTGCCGTCGGCGTTCAATGACGCCAACCTCGCCATGCTCGACGACGACACAGGGTTCCGCTGCGTCACAACAGACCCCACAGATCTCCTCGGCTCGTAGCCCGTCAGGACCAGCAGGTGCGGCTAGGTGTTTGCCGGCGTCGGTGGGCATGATCATTACCTTGACTGTGAATGCCTTTAGCTCGGAGACGTTCACAGGATCGCGCGCCCTTCCTCAAGAGATTCGCAAATCAGCATTCGTGTGGTCGCCGACCCGGCCTCGGGGCTCACATCGCGCACCGGGGGGCGATGCGCGGCAGGCCGGGCCGCTGGGAGT
>NZ_JAACYW010000832.1 GCF_015356825.1 Catenulispora rubra
GGCCTGGACCAGCACGAACTGGCCGCGCGCGAACGCCAGATCCCGCTGGTCCTGCTCGGCGAGGCCGACCTCGGCCTGGTCTGCGACCACGTCCACATCGACAACGTGAGCGCGGCCCGCGAGGCGGTGGACCACCTGATAGCCGCCGGGCGTAAGCGGATAGCCGCGATCGGCTGGCAGGACCCGAGCCCCCGCGCCACCGCGCAGCAACGCATGACCGGCTACCGGCAGGCGCTGACGGCGGCCGGGCTGCCGGCCGAACCGGCGCTGTGCCCGCCGGTCCGCGCCTACTTCCGCCCCGACGGCGCGGCCGCGATGCGCCGGCTGCTGAAGCTGCCGGAGCGGCCCGACGCAGTGTTCTGCTTCAACGACCTGATGG
>NZ_JAACYW010000833.1 GCF_015356825.1 Catenulispora rubra
GGAAGATGCCGATGCCGTCGCCAGTGCCATGCGTGCAACAGGTATCACCTCACTGGCGGCGCAAAGTGTAGACACTCTGTCCGGCGGCCAACGTCAGCGGGCGTGGATAGCCATGGTGCTGGCGCAGGAAACGTCCATCATGCTGCTGGATGAGCCGACAACGTGGCTGGATATTAGCCATCAAATTAATTTGCTGGAGTTGTTAAGCGATCTCAACCGCGAAAAAGGCTATACGCTCGCCGCCGTCCTGCATGACCTGAATCAGGCCTGCCGATACGCCACGCATTTGATTGCATTACGCGAAGGTAATATTGTCGCACAGGGCGCGCCGAAAGAGATTGTTACCGCAGAGCTTATCGAAAAAATCTATGGGCTGCGC
>NZ_JAACYW010000834.1 GCF_015356825.1 Catenulispora rubra
CTGTTGGGCCGGGGCGGTCGAGCCGGTCGAGCCGTCGGCACCGGAGGTGGCCGATGCCAGGCCGAGCGCAGAGCGGGCGGCCACCATATCGGTCAGGTCCAGGCTGTCCTCCGCTCGGCGCAGGTCGTCCTGGAAGGTGGCGGTGCCGGGGGCGCTCGCCGTCTGCGCCCAGATATCGGCGGCGGAGGGATGCGCGGCGACGAGGGTGTCGATGGCCGGCTGCACGTCCGCCGGCCACTGTTCGGTGGTCAGTGCCGTGATCTCGCCCCGTAGGGCGGTCGCGATGTCGCTCGCCGCCTGTTCCTGGTCGGCCAGCGACGCCGACTGCGGCAGCAGGGTGAGCCGGCCGACGGTGGTGATCACCGGGCGGGTGGCGTCC
>NZ_JAACYW010000835.1 GCF_015356825.1 Catenulispora rubra
GTCAGCAGGCTCACCCCGCTGCCGGCCCAGTCCACGTGCGGGCTGGGGGCGTCGACGTGCAGGGTCCTGGGCAAGACCCCGGCGCGCATCGCCATCACGGCCTTGATCACACCGCCGACCCCCGCAGCAGCCTGGGCATGACCGATGTTCGACTTCAACGAACCCAGATACACCGGACCGGCATCAGCCCGATCCCGGCCATAGGTCGCGGCCACGGCTTGGGCCTCGATCGGATCACCCAATACGGTGCCGGTCCCGTGACCCTCGACCAGATCCACATCCGCAGCGACCAAACCGGCATTAGCCAAAGCCTGGGCGATCACACGCTCCTGCGACGGGCCATTCGGCGCCGTCAAACCATTACTCGCCCCAT
>NZ_JAACYW010000836.1 GCF_015356825.1 Catenulispora rubra
TTTCGTATGTGTTGGGGTTGGAGGGTCCTGCGGTTTCGGTGGATACCGCGTGTTCGTCGTCGTTGGTGGCGTTGCATTTGGCGGGTCAGGCTCTGCGGGCTGGGGAGTGTGATCTGGCGCTGGCTGGCGGTGTGACGGTGATGGCCGGGCCGGGTTTGTTTGTGGAGTTCAGTCGGCAGCGGGGGCTGTCGCCAGACGGGCGGTGTAAGGCGTTTGCTGCGGGTGCGGATGGGACTGGTTGGGCTGAGGGTGTTGGTTTGTTGGTGTTGGAGAGGTTGTCGGATGCGCGGCGTGCTGGGCGTCGGGTGTGGGCGGTGGTTCGGGGGAGTGCGGTCAATCAGGATGGGG
>NZ_JAACYW010000837.1 GCF_015356825.1 Catenulispora rubra
CGGCCGCGTCCTACTCTCCCACCAGGTCCCCCTGGCAGTACCATCGGCGCTGGCGGGCTTAGCTTCCGGGTTCGGAATGGGACCGGGCGTTTCCCCACCGCTATGGCGGCCGTAACACAACGAGACACACCAGCCGAGACACACGCATACGCATGCTTCCCGAAGCCAGTAGGGGTCTCAGATCTAAACAGTGGATGCGAGCAGCAAGAGTCTTGCTAGAAGAATCAGCTTTGTGGTCAAGCCCTCGGCCTATTAGTACCGGTCCGCTACACCCCTCACGGAGCTTCCACGCCCGGCCTATCAACCCGGTGGTCTACCGGGAGCCTTACCCCATCAAGTGGGTGGG
>NZ_JAACYW010000838.1 GCF_015356825.1 Catenulispora rubra
GCTGCCGCGGTGGAGGGGCGGGTGCGGCGCAGTAGGCGGCCGTTGTCGCCGTTGACGCCGGAGTTCATGGTGTATTTCACGCTGGGGTTGGCGTTGTGGTCGCAGGATTCGTATGAGGATGTGTTGGACAATCTGACCGATGCGGTGCCGGAGTTGGCCGGGGCCACGGTGGACAAGTCGTCGCTGACCGGGGCTCGTGTGCGGCTGGGTGCGGCGGCGATGGCCGAGGTGTTTCACCTGGTGGCCGCTGATCCGGTGGCGTTGGCCGACACGCCCGGGGCACGCTGGCGGGGTCGGCTTGTTTTGGCGGTGGACGGGTTCGTGGTGGA
>NZ_JAACYW010000839.1 GCF_015356825.1 Catenulispora rubra
CAAGCCGGACGGAGCTGGACCACAGCAGCAGCGATGCGGCTTGATTCCGCCAAACCGGGCTGGTTCCGTTTACGGCGATGACGCGGCGAGGGACCCAGAACCTCGGCGACCACAAGCAGCACCGCCACCGGGCAGCGCAACGCAGGCAACAGCGGACAGAAAGCCGAACAGTCGCGGACCGCCGCCATCAAGCCCGACGCACGGGTCGCCCCCTCGTCGAGGAGGCCCCAATGCCGTTGGTTGTGGTGGGCATGTATGTGTTCTGGGTGGTGTTGGTGTGTGTGTGAGTGGTTTGAGGCATCCGTGGACCGGGTTGACGTCGTTGGTG
>NZ_JAACYW010000084.1 GCF_015356825.1 Catenulispora rubra
CCCCCGAACGCACCGTGTCCGCTCGGGTCCGGCCCGCGTGGGAAAACTCCACCCCGCGGCCCGGTAGACTGCTCCCAGCAGCCGGAGTCCCCTCTGGCTGACTTCGCGTGTCCGGCAGCCGTCCAACCGCAAGGCCAGACGGCCCCGAGGCGCCTCGGTCCGCCCTCCCAGCGCAAGCCCGGCGAGCGGTACAGCGCCCCGGGCCTGCTCGGCGACCTGGCCCACCGGCCTCGTCGCCGTGATTTGCCGGTCACCAGGGACAACCGAGATCCGATCAAGGAGGACACGGCATGGCCGTCGTCACGATGCGCCAGCTCTTGGAGAGCGGCGTGCACTTCGGGCACCAGACCCGGCGCTGGAACCCGAAGATGAAGCGTTTCATCCTCACCGAGCGCAACAGCATCTACATCATCGACCTGCAGCAGTCGCTGTCGTACATCGACCGCGCCTACGAGTTCGTCAAGCAGACCGTCGCGCACGGCGGCACGGTGATGTTCATCGGCACCAAGAAGCAGGCCCAGGAAGCCATCGCCGAGCAGGCGACGCGCGTGGGCATGCCGTACGTGAACCACCGCTGGCTAGGCGGCATGCTGACCAACTTCAGCACCGTCTACAAGCGGATCCAGCGCCTTCGCGAGCTGGAGGAGATCGACTTCGACGACGTCGCGGGCTCCGGCATGACCAAGAAGGAGCTGCTGGTCCAGCGCCGCGAGAAGGAGAAGCTGGAGCGCACTCTGGGCGGCATCCGGGACATGTCCCGCGTCCCGTCCGCGGTGTGGATCGTCGACACCAAGAAGGAGCACATCGCCGTCGGCGAGGCGCGCAAGCTGCGCATCCCGGTCGTGGCGATCCTGGACACCAACTGCGACCCGGACGAGGTCGACTACAAGATCCCGGGCAACGACGACGCGATCCGCTCCGTCGCGCTGCTGACCCGGGTCGTGGCCGACGCCGTCGCCGACGGTCTGATGGCCCGCGCCGGCAGCAAGGCCGCCGAGGGCGAGCAGGCCGGCACCGTCGCCGTCGACGAGCCGCTGGCCGACTGGGAGCGCGACCTGCTGGCCGTGGACGACGCCAAGGCCGCCGACGCCGACGTTCCGGCTGTCGCCGCCGAGACCCCGGCCGAGGCCCCGGCCGCCGCCGAGGCTCCGGTTGCCGAGGCCGTCGAGGTCGCCGAGGTCGCCGAGGCTGCCGCGGCTCCGGTCGCCGAGACCCCGGCTGTCGAGGCTCCGGCCGCCGCCGAGGCCCCGGCCGAGGAGGCGCCGGCCGCCCAGGTCCCCGCCGAGGCCCCGGCCGCCCCTGCGGCTCCGGCCGAGGACGAGCAGGCCTGAGCCGGTCCGACTGGTTGATTTCCGCGGTGCGCCGGGCGGTGACCCCGTCCGGCGCGCCGGAAGCCGATCCACGACGATCCACTCTTAAGGACGAGTAACCATGGCGAACTACACCGCCGCCGACGTCAAGAAGCTCCGCGAGCTCACCGCCGCCGGCATGATGGACTGCAAGAAGGCGCTGGAGGAGACCGACGGCGATCTCGACAAGGCTGTCGAGTTCCTGCGCGTCAAGGGCCTGAAGGGCGTCACCAAGCGCGAGGGCCGCTCGGCCTCCAACGGCCTGGTCGCCAGCGCCGTGGACGGCGTGGCCGGCACCCTGATCGAGCTGAACTGCGAGACCGACTTCGTCGCCAAGGGCGAGGCGTTCCAGACCGTGGCGGCCACTGTGCTCGCGCACGTCGTGAACGCCAAGCCGGCCGATGTCGAGGCACTGCTGGCCTCGGAGATCGAGCCGGGCAAGACCGTGCAGGTCTTCCTGGACTCGGCCAACGCCACCCTGGGCGAGAAGATCGAGCTGCGCCGCTTCGCGCAGTTCCACGACGGCTACGTCGCCTCCTACCTGCACAAGACCTCCCCGGACATCCCGGCCCAGATCGGCGTCCTGGTCGAGCTGGACAAGGAGAACGCCGAGGTCGCCAAGGACGTCGCGCAGCACATCGCCGCGTTCTCGCCGTCCTACCTGACCCGCGACGAGGTCCCGGCCGACGTGGTGGAGACCGAGCGGCGCCTGGCCGAGGAGACCTCCCGCGAGGAGGGCAAGCCGGAGGCCGCGCTGCCGAAGATCATCGAGGGCCGGGTCAACGGCTTCTTCAAGGAGAACGTCGTCCTGGAGCAGGCGTTCGCCAAGGACCCGAAGAAGACCGTCAAGAAGATCCTCGACGAGAACGGCGTCACGCTTAAGCGTTTCGCGCGGTTCCGCGTCGGTAGCTGACCGGATCTGAAAAACTAAAGAGCACCGAATAGCTACGTCGAAGGAGCCGCTGCTGTGAAGGAAACCAATAAGGAAACCGACACGGCGGCGGTTCCTTCGCGTACTGAAAAGAACCGCAGGGTTCTGCTCAAGCTCTCCGGTGAGGTGTTCGGCGGCGGGCAGATCGGGGTGGACCCCGAGGTCGTCAAGAGCATCGCCAAGGAGATCGCGGACGTCGTCTCCGAGGGCGGTGTGGAGGTCGCGGTCGTCGTCGGCGGCGGCAACTTCTTCCGCGGCGCCGAGCTGTCGCAGCACGGCATGGAGCGCTCCCGCGCGGACTACATGGGCATGCTGGGCACGGTGATGAACTGTCTGGCCCTGCAGGACTTCCTGGAGAAGCTCGGCATCCCCACCCGGGTGCAGAGCGCGATCACCATGAGCCAGGTCGCCGAGCCCTACATCCCGCGCCGTGCGATCCGGCACCTGGAGAAGGGCCGCGTGGTCATCTTCGGCGCGGGCGCCGGCATGCCGTACTTCTCCACCGACACCACCGCCGCGCAGCGCGCGCTGGAGATCCACGCCGAGCCGATCCTGATGGCCAAGCAGGGCACCGACGGCGTGTACGACTCCGACCCGAACAAGAACCCGGACGCGGTCAAGTACGACACGCTGTCCTATGACGAGTTCCTGGCGCGCAACCTGAAGATCGCGGACGCCACCTCGGTGTCCCTGTGCCGCGACAACGGCATGCCGATCGTGGTGTTCGGCCTGCAGCCGGGCAACATCGCGCGCGCCATCCGCGGCGAGAAGCTCGGCACCGTCATCGGCCCGGCGCACTGAGCCGAGCCCGCACTGTTTCGGTACGGCCGACCGCGAACGCACTAAGCTGCGCTTGAGCTTTGTAGTGGACACAGCAGAGCGCGAAGACTTCTAGGGAGCCCCCAAGTGATCGATGAGACCCTCCTCGAGGCCGAGGAGAAGATGGACAAGGCCGTCGAGGTCGCCAAGGAGGATCTGTCGGGGGTCCGCACCGGCCGCGCCAACCCGGCGATGTTCAACAAGCTGACCGCCGACTACTACGGCACTCCCACGCCGCTGAGCCAGATGGCCTCCTTCCAGGTCCAGGACGCGCGCATGGTGGTCATCTCGCCGTACGACAAGACGGCGCTCGGCGCGATCGAGCGTTCGATCCGCGACAGCGACCTGGGGGTGAACCCGTCCTCGGACGGTGTGGTGATCCGGGTGGTGTTCCCGCAGCTGACCGAGGAGCGCCGCAAGGAGTACATCAAGGTCGCCAAGGGCAAGGGCGAGGACGCCAAGATCTCGCTGCGCAACATCCGCCGGCACGCCAAGGAGACCCTGGACAAGCTGGCCAAGGACGGCGACGCCGGCGAGGACGACGTGCGCCGGGCGGAGAAGCAGCTGGACGACCTGACGCAGAAGCACACCGGGAAGATCGACGAGTTGCTCAAGCACAAGGAAGCTGAACTGCTGGAGGTCTGAGCCCTGCGGGGCTCGGCCTTGCCGGGCGGGGTTTCCGACGTTCACCACGGACCGGCGGCTATGATCGCTGCCGGTCCGTCGCGTTTTTCTCACCGAGTTCACGGGAGAGGGACTGCGGAGTTCACGAGGGGCGAGTAGGGGATGGTGCGGGCGCATGGCATCCACGCAGACCAGGCGCGGTGAGGCGCAGGCCCCCGGCGAGGGGCCGGGAGGCGGCGGTGCCGGGCGTCCTGGCGCGGGCTCGCGGGGCCGCGGCGGTCCTGGCGGTTCCGGTGGTTCCGGTGGTCCGGGCCCGGGTCCGGGCGGTTACGGCGGTCCGAGTGGACCCGGCGGTTCGGGCGGGCACGGCGGGCATGGCGGGCATGGCGGTCCGGGTGGTCCGGGCGGCCCCGACGACGGCGCGGGCGGCGGCGGGAGCGGCGGCGGCGGACACTCCGGCGCCGGTCCCCGAGGCACGGGCGGCGGCAACCCCGGAAACGCGGGCAGCGCCCCCGGCAAGTCCCCGGGTCGTGCCGGGCGCAATCTGCCGGCCGCCATCGGCGTCGGCGTGGGCCTGGCGGCACTGCTGCTGGGCACACTGTTCCTGCGCGGCGCGTTCGCTGTAGTCGTCGCGATCGCGGTGGTCATAGGAGTCCGCGAACTGGCGCAGGCGATGGCCACCCGGGAAGTGCGGGTCCCCTGGCCGCCGATCGCCGCCGGCGGGGTCGGCATGATCGCCGGCTCCTGGTTCGGCGGCCCGACCGCGATGGTCGCGGTGCTGGCCATGACCTCGCTGGCGGTGCTGGTCTGGCGGATGGCCGAGGGCGCGGACGGCTTCCTGCGCGACGCCACGGCCGGCCTGTTCACCCTGGTCTACGTCCCGATGCTGGCCTCGTTCGCGGTGCTGCTGCTGGCCCAGGACAACGGCTACAAGCGCGTGATCCTGTTCCTGACGCTGCCGATCGCCAACGACACCGGCGGGTACGCCACCGGCGTCTTCTTCGGCAAGCACAAGCTGGCCCCGAAGATCTCCCCCGGGAAGACCTGGGAGGGCCTGGTCGGCTCGCTGATCGTGACCGCCGCGGTGGGCGCCGTGGGCATCTCGCAGATGCTGGACGGCAAGATCTGGCAGGGCGTGCTGCTCGGCGTCGCGGGCGTGGCCTCGGCCACGCTCGGCGATCTGGTCGAGTCGGTGATCAAGCGGGACCTCGGGATCAAGGACATGGGGAACCTGCTGCCCGGCCACGGCGGGATCATGGACCGGCTGGACTCGATGCTGGCGACCGCGCCGGTGGCGTGGCTGCTTCTGAGCTTGTTCCTCGGATGGAAGTAAAGCCCTATAGAGCAGAAGCCCTGTGAGAAATCCCTATAGGGAAATCTCACAGGGCTCTTCGCTATTAGAGCTGGATTCAGTTAAGCGGCGTCGACCCAAGCGTTCGCAGTAGCCGCCTCAGATGCGAGAACCGCTTCGACGAAGCCGGTCGGATTGTCCAGGGTGATGTTGTGGCCGCAATCCGGTAGCGCCACGACCCGCACCCCTGCGTCGCTCAGTGCGTCAGCCTTCTCCAGAGGGCCGTCGGCGGCCGGGTAGAGGTACGTGCGGGGGATGTCGAGCGTCTTCAGGATCGCGCGCCCCTCGAACTGCGCCAGACTCGCCGCGCTGCGATAGAGCGCTACCGGACCGGCCATGCGCATCGTCGCGCGCCACTCCGGGTTCACGCGAGCCAGAGTCTCCTCATAGCCCCCTCCGCGCAGGAACACGGTCTCGCCATAACGTGCGATCTGCGAGGACCCGGACTGCGGGATCTCCGGCGCCGGGTCGAGGTTCGAGTCGATGAGGACCAGACTCGCCACCAGGTCTGGGTGTCTTAGTGCGAGCACCGTCGCTATAGAGCCGCCCATGCTGTGCGCGAGGACCTGCGCGCCGGATACGCCGGCGGTCCTTAGCGAGGTCGCGACCCAGTCCGCGTGGTCCTCGATGGCGTAATCGGCATCGACAGGCCGGTCGCTGGTGCCGAAGCCGAGCAGGTCCAGGAGCAGGGAACGCCGACCGCGCAGGCCGTCGCTCGTGGCGACCTCGGCGAAGCAGTGGGCCGAGCTGCCTCCGAGGCCGTGGAGATAGACGCGGGCCGGCTCCGTGCCGGGGAGTTCGGTGCCGGGCAGTTCGGTCCAGCGGATGGCCGAGCCGTCGGCGCGGACTTCGGCGGCGTGCAGTGTCATGGTGTTCCCCCTGGTCGCGGGATGTGGCGGAGGCGAGGGAATATACCCGGCGGCTCTGACAATGCGGCTGCGGCGCGGCATTCCGCAGATCGCGCGTGTGACCAGTCGCACGGAGATCGAGTGGCTGAAGAACACCATCGGGGCGCTCGATGCGCGGAGCGGTCACTCGGCCGTGGGAAACTAGTAAGACTATGTCTGCCGAAGCCCCTGAAACGCCCGCCGTCGACGTCGAGATCGCGCCCAAGCCGCCGCGCCCCGGCGAGCTGACCTTCAGCTCCCCGCGCCGGGCCAAGCCGCCGCGCCACCTGGCCGACCTCACCTCGGCCGAGCGCAAGCAGGCGCTGGCTGAGCTGGGGCATCAGGGCTTCCGGGCGGCGCAGATCTCCAAGCACTACTTCGGCCACCTCGCCGACGATCCGGCCGAGTGGACCGACGTGCCGGCCGCCAAGCGCGAGGAGCTGGCCGCGATCCTCACCCCGAAGCTGCTCACCCCGATCCAGGAGCAGACCGCCGACAACGGCACCACACGCAAGACCCTGTGGCGGCTCTTCGACGGCGCGACCGTCGAGTCGGTGCTGATGCGCTACCGCGACCGCACCACGATGTGCGTGTCCTCGCAGGCCGGCTGCGGGATGAACTGCCCGTTCTGCGCCACCGGCCAGGCCGGACTGACCCGGAACATGTCGACCGGCGAGATCGTCGAGCAGGTGGTGGCCGGAGCCCGGACGATGGCGCGCGGCGAGGTGCCCGGCGGTCCCGGGCGGGTCTCCAACGTCGTGTTCATGGGCATGGGCGAGCCGCTGGCCAACTACAAGGCCGTGATCGGCGCCGTGCGGCGGCTGACCGAGCCGGTGCCGGACGGCCTCGGGCTGTCCGCGCGGCACATCACCGTCTCCACGGTCGGCCTGGTCCCGGCGATCGAGAAGCTGACCGCCGAGCGCATCCCGGTGACCCTGGCCGTCTCCCTGCACGCCCCGGACGACGAGCTGCGCGACACCCTGGTCCCGGTGAACACCCGATGGAAGATCTCCGAGGTGCTCGACGCCGCCTGGCGCTACGCCTCGGTCACCAAGCGCCGGGTCTCCATCGAGTACGCGCTCATCAAGGACATCAACGACCAGGCCTGGCGCGCCGACCGCCTGGGCCGCATGCTCCGCAACAAGCTGGTGCACGTGAACCTGATCCCGCTGAACCCGACGCCGGGCTCGAAGTGGACCGCCTCCCGGCCGCAGGACGAGGCCGAGTTCGTGCGCCGGCTGGAGGAGTGGGGCGTGCCGGTCACGGTGCGCGACACCCGCGGCCGCGACATCGACGGGGCGTGCGGTCAGCTCGCCGCTGCGGTGAAATAGGGGAGCACGGGGAGTACGGGGAGCACCGAGACCAGGGGAGCGCAGATGCCGCCGTCCGGATTCCACCACGTCGAGATCTGGGTGGCGGACCTAGCATTGGTCGAGCCCTCCTGGAACTGGATCCTCGGCGAACTCGGCTGGGAGCTCTACCAGAACTGGCCCGCCGGACGCAGCTGGCGCGTCGGCGAGTCGTACCTCGTGGTCGAGCAGTCCTCGGCGGTGCGGCCGGGACTGCCGTACGACCGCATGCGCCCAGGCCTGAACCATCTCGCGGTACACGCGCCCGACCGAACAACCGTCGACCGCATCCATGCCGCAGCAGAAGCAAACGGCTGGCAGCCGCTGTTCGCCGAGAAGTATCCGCACGCCGGGGGACCGGACCACTACGCGGCCTACCTCACCGATGCCGCCGGGTTCGAGATCGAAGTCGTGGCACCCGAGGAGCGCGGACCCGACGTAGAGGGTTGATTTTCCCTACCCTGGAACGATGTCCGCCCCAGCCGCGGCCGCCGGGAGCGGATTCTCAGCGGCGAAGCCGGATTCCCTGTTCTCACCGCGATATCTCGCCATCACGCTCGGCCTGGCGTCCTCGGTCCTGCTGACCGCGTTCGAGGGCTTGGCCGTCTTCACGGCGTTGCCGGTCGCCGTCGGTGCGGTCCACGGCACGGCCTACCTCTCGCTCTGCTTCACCGCCTTCACCACGGCCAGCCTGGTCGGCATGGTGGTCAGCGGCGTCCGCGCGGACCGGTCCGGGCCGGCGGTGCCTTTCCTCGGCGGCACAACGATTTTCGGCGTCGGGCTGCTGGTGGCCGGGTCCGCGGAGACGATGGCGCAGTTGGTCGCCGGGCGTGCGCTTCAAGGCTTCGGCGCCGGGCTGGTGATGGTGTCGTTGTACGTCATCCTCGGCCGCGGCTATCCGGAAAACCTGCGTGCGTCAGCGCTGGCGATGATGGCCGTGTTGTGGGTGATGCCGTCGATCATCGGCCCGCTGGTGGCCGGGATCCTGACCGAGGACGTGTCCTGGCGCTGGGTCTTCCTCGGCGTGGCGCTGCTGGTGCCACTGCCGGTGGCACTGACGGCCGCGCCGCTCCGGAGGATGAGCGGATCCGTTGCGACGTCAGGGGAAAACGGCGCGAGCGGTACGCCTCGGCGACGCGTTCGGCTGGCGATCGTCGTCGCCGTCGGAGCCGGTGCGTTGCAGTATTCGGGCCAGGACTTCACGCCGGTCGGCATCGTGTTGGCGCTCGGCGGGATCGCGTTGCTGATCCCGAGCGTCCCCAAGCTGCTGCCGCACGGGACGTTGCGCGTAGCGCGCGGCCTTCCGTCGGTCATCGTCATGCACGGCGCGCTCGGCGCCGCCTTCTTCGGGGCCGAGAACTACATCACCACGATGCTGGAGACCGACCGCGGCCTGTCGCCGACGATCGCCGGTCTGACCCTGGTCGGCGAGGCGGCCAGCTGGGCCGGTGCTGCGCAGCTCGCGAGCCGCGGGAAGCTGCCGTTCTCGCGCGAGACCATGGTGCGGCTCGGGCCGCTGGTGACGATCGCGTCGATCGTGGTGACCGGTTCGGCCGCGGTGCTCCCGGCGCCAGCGGTGATCGTCGCGGTCGGCATGGTGCTCGGCGGCTTCGGGATGAGCCTGGTCTACCAGACGCTGAACCTGCTGCTGCTCCGTTACTCGCCGAAGGGGAGTCAGGGCACGAACTCCTCGGCCATGCAGATCTGCGACAGTCTGGCCGCCATCGCGCTGACCGGCGGCACCGGCGCGGTCTTCCACGCGCTGCACCACGCCGGGCCCGGGAACCAGGGCATGTACCTCCTGATCTTCGCGATCATGGCCGCCGCGGCCGGCGCGACCGCCCTGCTCGCACCCCGGGTCGGTGCGCGCGAGTTGGCCCAGGCGCCGCCCGCGCTTCGTTGAAGTGACCGGCGGCGCGGGATAGCGTCCGCCTCATGGCCATCGATCAAAGGGACAGCTCGGTCATCGTTTTCGGGGCCGGTGGCCGAGCCGGCCGGGCGATCGTCGCGCAGGCGCTGCGTCGCGGGCACCGCGTGGTCGGCGTCGTCCGGGATCCGGCCCGGTATCCGGGGCTGGCCGACCTCGGGGACGGCGTCACGGTCGTCACCGGCGATCTCACCGACGCGGGCAGCGTCGAGGCCGTGATTTCCGGAGTGTCCGGCGAAGCCACGGCTGTGGTGAACGCCGTCACCCCGTTCACGGCCCCGCCGGAGTCGTTCGACGACTTCGATGACGACTACTACGTGCACCTCGTTGAGAACCTCAGCCGCGCGGTCGCGGGCCGGGACTGCCGAGTGGTCGAGATCGGCCTGTTCGCGATGCTGAAGACCAGCGATGTCACGCGCGTGTACCAGGACGTCGTGGCCTTCCCCGAGTTCCTGCGGCCGTTCGCCGTGGCGCGGCTGCGCGGGCTGAACGCCTGGCGCGACCAGCCCGACGGAGTCGACTGGCTCGTCCTGAGCCCGCCGCCCGGCCTGGCGTCCCACACCCGATCGACCGGCCACTACCGCCTCGGGGACGACGTCTTCGACCCCAAGGCGACGGTGCACCTGTCCTACTCCGACCTGGCCGTCGCGGTGCTCGACCAGATCGACACGCCGACGGTCCACCGCCGCCAGGCCGCCGTCTACGGCCTGGCCTGACGTTCGCGACCCGCCCTACGCGTGCCCTACGCGTCCCGCCGCTCGAACATCAACGCCCCGACGATCAGCAGCACCACGACCTCGATCGCGAACACGGCGAACCCGGTCCACGGCGCGAAAGCCTTGTCCGGATGGCGGTTCGTCTCGCCGAACGAGGTCACCTGCCCGCCGGCGTTGCCCGGCATCACCTTGAACAGCCAGCGGCCGACCGAGCCGGGGATGAGCTGGACCAGGTTGCCGATGATGAAGATCAGGGCCAGGCCGATGGTGATGGCGCCGGCGGTGTGCCGGATCAGGAAGCCCATCGCCAGGCCGAACACCGCCAGCCCGGCCAGGTACAGCGCGCTGCCGAAGATGGCGCGCGTGGCGCCGGGATAGGACATGTCCACGCCGACGTGCTTGGCCTTCAGCGGGATGTTGCCCAGGTAGAAGCACAGGAACGCGGTGGCCAGACCGATGACGAACACCAACGCGGCCAGCAGGATCGCCTTGGCCACCAGGATCTCCGTGCGCCGCGGCATCGCGGTCAGCGTGGTGCGGATCCCGCCGGTGGAGTACTCGGCGCTGATCGTCATCACGCCCAGGACGTAGGCCGCGATCTGGCCGACGAAGGCCAGCCCGACCAGGACGATGTCGGCCGAGTCCGGTTTGCCCGCGGCCAGGTCCTTGGCGTACGAGTTCGCGGCGGCCAGGCAGATCAGCAGCGTGATCACCGCCGAGCCGGCGAACAGGGTGATCAGGGTCCAGAAGGTGGAGCGGACGGTGCGGATCTTCATCCACTCGCTGGAGACCACGTTGCCGAAGCCGGCGTGGCCGTCGACGGCGGACCCGGGCCCCGGTCCGGTCGCGGTGGCGGGAGCGGCGGTCATCGCCGGGCCTCCCCGCTGTCGGCGGCCGACGACCGGAACTGGTCCGGGTCTGAGCTCGGGCTCGGGCTCCGGCCCTGGCCCTGGCTCGGTCGCCCCTGGCTGGGTTGGCCCATCCCCGGCTGGCCCAGAACCTGGCCGGGCTCCATGCCGGGCACCCCGGCGTGGTACTCGACGCTGTCCGCGGTCATGCTCATGAACGCCTCCTCCAGGGACGGCTGGACCACCGCCAACTCGTGAAGCCACAAGCCGTTCTGGCCGGCCAGGTCGCCGACGGATTCCGAGGCCACGTCGAAGACCTCCACCGCGCCGTCGTCGTCCGGCAGGGCCTCGGTGCGCCAGCCCTGCCCGACCATCAGCTCCCGCAGCTTGCCGATGTGCGGGGAGCGGACGCGGACGTGCGTGGTCGCGTTCTGCGCGATGAACTCGCGCATCGTGGTGTCGGCCTTGATCTCGCCGCGGCCGATGACGATCACCCGGTCCGCGGTCAGCGCCATCTCGCTCATCAGGTGGCTGGAGACGAAGACCGTGCGGCCCTGCGCGGCCAGCGACTTCATCAGGTTGCGGACCCACAGGATGCCCTCGGGGTCCAGGCCGTTGACCGGCTCGTCGAACAGCAGCGTGCCGGGGTCGCCGAGCAGTGCCGCGGCGATGCCCAGGCGCTGGCCCATGCCGAGGGAGAAGTTCTTCGAGCGCTTCTTCGCCACCTGCTCCAGCCCGACCAGGCCGATCACCTCGTCGACCCGGCGCAGCGGGATGCCGTTGGACTTGGCCAGGCACGCCAGGTGGTTGTACGCGGTGCGGCCGCCGTGCACGGACTTGGCGTCCAGCAGCGCGCCGACCTCGCGCAGCGGCACCGGCAGGTTCCGGTACGGCTTGCCGTCGACCGTGACGCTGCCGTCGGTCGGCCGGTCCAGCCCCAGGACCATGCGCATCGTGGTGGACTTGCCGGCGCCGTTCGGGCCGAGGAAGCCGGTGACGGTCCCGGCCTCGACGGTGAAGTCGGCGTGGTCCACGGCGACCTTGTCGCCGTAGCGCTTGGTGAGTCCGACGGCCCGGATCATGCGCCGCTCCTCGCGATCATGCGGCGCATGGCCGCGGCGGTCAGGGCGCGCGCCAGGCCGCGGATCTGCTGCCGCCGGGCGATGACGAGTTGCGTCGCGCTCAGCGCGAGGACCGCGGCCAGCGCGGTCGGCCACGCGGCGCTCCAGGCGGAGACGGAAGCTGAGGCGTCTGCGGTGCTGGCAGCCACGGCTTGCGGAAGGTGAACGACGGCGCCGCTCCGCGAGCGCGCCTCTGCCAACGGCGCGGCGGCCGACGCGGACGAGGACACGCGCACCAGCGCGGCCGTGACCAGCGCGACCACCGAACCGGCGGCGAGCGCCGGCGCCCCGAGCCACGCGCGCCGGATGAGAAGCGCGGCGACGAGGCCGACGACGAGGGGGAGGAGCGCATGCGCCGAGGGCCGGCCGGCGGCGATCGACGCGCCGATCCCGACCACCGTGCCCGCGCCCGCCGCCCCGAGCGGACCGGCGACCTGGATCACCAGCGTGTCGGCCGGATCGGCGCCGGCGGCGGTGAGGGCATCACGGCGCGCGCCGAGGCCGTCGAGATGGTGGCGGATCAGGGCGGCCAGGGCGAGCAGCGCCGGGATCGCGACCGCCGGGTACAGGGCCCCGGCGAACGGCCACGCGGCGATGGCCGAGGCCAGCGCCATGCCGCCGACGACCAGGTGCTCGGCGCGCGGTGCGGCGCGCAGCAGCGCGGCGGCGATCCGCAGGCGGTAGTCGAAGCGGGTGATGGGGGTGGTGGTCAGGGCGCTCATCGTCCGCGCTCCGATCCGGAGCCCACCGACGAGAACCGGTGCTCGCCGCGCGCGTGCCGGCCGATCCGGTGCGGCAGGCCCCGTGACTGGTGGCCCATCATCGTGGCCGGGTCGGTGATCGGAGCGGCAACCGCTTGGACGGCTGGTTCGGCAGCCGGTTCGGCGACTGGTTCCGCCGCCTCGACCGCCGCGACCTTCACCGTGATCCGCCGGTCGGCCCAGCCGATCACGTCCGGGTCGTCGCTGGCGACCACGATCGTCAGGCCGTGCGTGCCGCACGCCGCGCGCAGGATCCGCAGCAGGTGGAAGCGCTCCGGCGCGCTCAGGCCCTCGGTCGGGTCCTCGGCCAGCAGCACCGCCGGGTCCAGGACCAGCGCCCGGGCCAGCGCCACGCGGCGCATCTCCGACGGGGTCAGCTCCGCGACCCGCCATTCGGCGCAGTGGACGGCGTCCAGGCGCTCCAGCCAGCGCAGCGCGCGGCGCCGGGCCTCCTGGCGGCCGAGGCCGGTCAGGATCAACGGCAGGGCCGTGTTCTCCAGGACCGTGAGTTCGGCCAGCAGCTTGCCGACGCGCGGGGCGACGGCGCACTGCGCGTGGGCGAAGCGCAGCCGGGCCGCCGGCCGCAGGGTGTGCAGCGGCTCGCCCTTCAGCCACAGTCCGCCCGGCCACGCCGGGTCGGCGCCGGACAGTGCGCGCAGGAACGCTTCGTCGCAGGCGCCGCTGAGGGCCACGATCTCGCCTTCGCCGACGGCGAGGGAGACCGCGTCGGGCCCGAAGTCGCGGGCCAGCAGGATCGGGTTGTCGGACGGGATGCTCACGAGCAGCCGTGTGCCCTGAAGGGCGCAACCGCCTAACCAACGTTGCGCCGGATGTGCGACCCTCCCGCGCCGGACCAGCGGCGGGGGCGGAGGCGTCGGGAGTCGTGGAATGCGTGCCGGTTACTCCCGCGCGCCCGACAGTCTTCGAACAGCGCGGAATCCATAGTAAAGGCGGGAATCCGGCCCGGAGCCACAGCGGACCTACGCAAGACCTACAACGGAGCCACTGCGGTGCCGGACCGGAATCAGACCGGAATCAGACCGCGGCTACAGCGGGAACACAACCCCGGTCAGCTTCTCCGACTCCTCCCACAGCCGCGCCGCCACCGCCGCATCCTGCGCGCGCCTGCTCGGCTGCACCAGCTCCGGGTAGCCGCGCATCTCCATGAACTTGGCGGAGCCGTAGTACTGGCCGCCGACCACGTCCGGCGCCACTGCGGCCCGCACCTCGGGCAGCACGCCGATCGACGCCTTCTGCGCGAACAGCGGGTTGCCGACGTGCATGAGCGCCTTGCGCCACCCGGTCGGCCCAGCGAACTGCAGGTTCGTGGCCGAATACCCGGGGTGCGCCATCAGCGAGCGCACCGGCGAGCCGGCGGCGCTGAGCCGGCGCTGCAACTCCAGGCCGAACAACAGGTTCGCCAGCTTCGACTGCGCGTAGGCGGCGTTGGGGTTGTAGCCCTTGGTCCGCATCAGATCGTCGAAGTCGATCGACCCCTGCTTGTGGAAGGTCGAGGAGACGGTCACCACGCGCGGGTCGCTGCCTTCGGTGAGCAGGTCCAGCAGCAGCCCGGTGAGCGCGAAGTGTCCGAGGTGGTTGGTGCCGAACTGCACCTCGAAGCCCTGCTTGGTCTTGCCCTGCGGCGCCATCATGACGCCGGCGTTGTTGATCAGGACGTCGACGCCGACCTTGTCGTCGTGCAGCCCCTGGGCGAAGGCCCGTACCGAGTCCAGGTCGGCCAGGTCGAGCGTGCGCAGCTCCAGCGACGCGCCCGGCACGTCCTGGCCGATCCGGGCGGCGGCGGCCTCGCCCTTGACCCGGCTGCGCGCGGTCATCACCACGTGCGCGCCGTTCCCGGCCAGCAGCCGGGAGGCCTCCAGGCCCAGGCCGCTGTTCGCGCCGGTGACCACGAACGTGCGTCCGGTCAGGGCCGGGATCGCGTCGGCGGTCCACTTCGTGCTCATGACTTCCTCCTCGTACGGTGCGGTCTGCTGCACACGATGCCTTGCCTGGCACTCAGTGTCAACAGTGACCCTCAGGGTCGATCCGCTGCTACTGTGGTCGTGTGAGGCGCAGACCCGAAGAGCCTGGATTAACGCTGGCCGAGCGCAAACGCCGGCTGGTCCGCGACGAGTTGGCCGAGGCCGCGCTGCGCCTGCTGGCCCGTCAGGGCTTCGAGGAGACGACCGTCGACGAGCTCGCGGCCGCCGCGGGCGTCAGCCGCCGGACGTTCTTCCGGTACTTCGCGTCGAAGGAGGACGTCGTCATCTCCTCCGTCGTCGTGGTCTGCGAGGCGATCGTCGCCGAGGTCGAGGCCCGGCCGGCCGGGGAGCCGCCGGCGATCGCGATCCGCGAGGCGGTCAAGACCGTCACCGTCGAGGACTTCGCCGAGGACCGCGAGAAGTCGGTGGCCCTGATCCGCCACACGATGCAGATCCCGGCGCTCCGAGCCCGTTTCGCCGAACGCCAGGACCTGCTGGCCGACGACCTGGCCGCGGTCCTGGCCCGCCGCGGCGGCCGCGCCGCCCCGAGCCCGCGCGACCAGTTCGCCGCCGGCCTCGGCCTGCTCGCGTTCGCCGGCGCCATGCAGCACTGGGCCGCCTCCGACGGCCGGGCCGATCCCGCCTCCGTCCTCGACGCGGCCTTCGAAGAGGCTGGTCAAGCCTTCGCGGTCTGAGATGGGCCGCCCGCATGAACAGCGGCGACCCGGCGGCGCGCGCCGAGCTGGACCAGGTGGTCGCGGCCGCGGTGGCTGCGGACCCGGGCTTCAAGGAGCAGCTGCTGACCGCAGCCGCCGCAGCCCCGCAGGCGCGTAGTCAGACGCCATTCCTCAACATCACCAAGGGAATGCTGGTGCCAGTAGCGGCGGCCGAATCCTCAGAGGCCTGATCCTGTGCCTCTGTGCATCCCTGAGTCAGTGCCCGAGGAAACGCCCGAACACCTTCGCGCGCACCGAAGCCTTCCCGGTCCGCTCCTCCTCGGCATCGGCCGCGCTCATCGTCCGCAGCCCGATGTTCGCGCCGAGCCAGCGCAGCGGTTCCGGCTCCCAGCGCGGTGAGCGGTGGTTCACCCACGGCAGCCGGGTGCGCTCGGTGTCGTTGCCGGTCAGCAGGTCCGCGAGCGTGCGCCCGGCCAGGTTGGTCGCGCCCACGCCGTCGCCGACGTAGCCGCCGGCCCATCCCAGGCGCCGCGCCGGGTCGTAGCCGACCGAGGCGAACCAGTCGCGCGGCACGCCGAGCGCGCCGCCCCAGCGGTGGGTGAACTTCGTGTCCTGCAGCACCGGGAACAGTTCGCGCAGGGTGCGGCGGATCTCGGCGTGCACCCGGTCGTCGCGGTCGAAGCCGGCCTCGATGCGGGAGCCGAAGTGGTACGGCGCGCCGCGTCCGCCGAAGGCCAGGCGGCCGTCGGCGGTGCGCTGGCCGTAGATGATCAGGTGGCGGAAGTCGGAGAAGGTCTGGCGCCCGGCCAGCCCGATCTGCTCCCAGACCGCGTCCGGCAGCGGCTCGGTCGCGACCATCAGCGAGTAGACCGGTGCCACGTCGCGCTGGAAGCCGGCGATCGAGGGCGTGTAGCCCTCGGTCGCGCGCACGACCTTGCCGGCCCGGACGCGCCGGCCGCCCGCGGTCTCCACGACGCCGTCGCGGATCGCCGTGACCGTTGTGTGCTCGTGGATCGTGACGCCGAGCCGTTCGACCGCCTCGGCCAGACCGCGCGCGAGCATCGCGGGCTGGATCGCCGCGCAGTGCGGGGTGAACGTGCCGCCGAGCACGTTTGTCGCACCGACCATCGCCGAGGCTTCGGACGCACTCAGGAGCCTGACGTCCTCCTCGCCGAAGCCGTACGAGCGCTCCTCTTCGACCGAGGCCTTCGCGCGTTCCAGCTGGATCGGCGTGCGGGCCAGCACGACGGTGCCGCCCTTGGCGAAGTGGCAGTCGACGCCCTCGGCGGCCACGACGCGCCCGACCTCGTCGACGGTGTCGTTCAGCGTGCGCTGCAAGGCGATCGCGCGGTCCCGGCCGCCACCGGTTTCGGCAGCCATACTGATCTTGGCGACCTTCGCCAGCGAGGACGGGAACAACGACGAACACCAGCCGCCGTTGCGGCCGGAGGCGCCGAACCCGGCGAACTCGCGCTCCAGCACGACGATCCGCAGCGACGGATCGGCCTTGGCGAGGTAGTACGCGGTCCACAGGCCGGTGTACCCGGCGCCGACGATCGCGATGTCGGCCTCGATGTCGCGCTCCGGCGCGGGACGACTCGGCGCGGCGTCAGTGGCCGAAGCCTGCTCCAGCCACAGCGAGAGATCGCCGTCGAGGGTGCTCACCGACGCCACCTCCTGACGGAGGCGGGCACGTCGATTCCCGGGTCGAGATTCGCCGCCGGCTTCGGGTCGCAGTACACCTCGTGCAGTGGTACGACCCCGGCCCACACCGGCGAATCCAGGTCGTCCGGATCGTCGTCGGGGTCGCCGGTCGAGATCTTCACCGAGGCCTCGGTCAGCGGTAGAGACAGCACCACGGTCGCCGCGAGTTCCTTGCGTTTCGGCGCGCGCAGCTCCTCCCAGCGGCCGGGCATCAGGTGCTCGGTGATCCGCTCCAGCGCCGCCTCCTTCTCGCTCTCCGGCAGCATCCGGCAGGTCCCCAGGACCATCGCACCCCGATAGTTCATCGAGGATTCGAAGGCCGAGCGCGCCACCACCAGACCGTCGAGCAGCGTGACCGTGAGACACGTCGGCGCGCCCTCGGCCAGCGCGCGGAACAGCCGCGAGCCGGTCGAGCCGTGGAACAGCACCCGCTCGCCGTCCCGCGCGTAGGCGACCGGGAGGATGTACGGCTGCGCCGCGCCGTTCGGGCCGGTGTTGTCGGTGACCGCGACGTGCGCGACCAGGCCGGCGTCCAGGACCGTGTGCAGCGCGGCGCGGTCGGTGGCCGCCTTCTCGGGCAGCCGGCGGACTCGGGTTCGTGATGTGGAGCCCAGGGCGTTCATCTGTATCAGAACCATTCAGGGGGAGAAAAGGCGCCTCCGGCAAGGGGACCGAAGGCGCCAGGCTTGCGCGGCTACAGCCGCGTCCAGGCCTCGGTGAGCACCGAGCGCAGCGTCTGCTCGATCTCGTCGAACTCGCTCTGCCCGACGATCAGCGGCGGCGCCAGCTGCACCACCGGGTCGCCGCGGTCGTCGGCGCGGCAGTACAGGCCGGCGTCGAACAGCGCCTTGGACAGGAAGCCGCGCAGCAGGCGCTCGGACTCGTCGTCGTCGAACGTCGCCTTGGTGGCCTTGTCCTTCACCAGCTCGATGCCGTAGAAGAACCCGTCGCCGCGCACGTCGCCGACGATCGGCAGGTCCTTGAGCTTCTCCAGCGTCGAGCGGAACGCGCCCTCGTGGTCCAGCACGTGCTGGTTCAGGCCCTCGCGCTCGAACAGCTCCAGGTTGGCCAGCGCCACCGCCGAGGAGACCGGGTGGCCGCCGAAGGTGTAGCCGTGCGGGAAGTAGTTGGTGCCCTCGTAGAACGGCGCCGCGATGCGGTCGGACACGATGGTCGCGCCGATCGGCGAGTAGCCGGAGGTCATGCCCTTGGCACAGGTGATGATGTCCGGGACGTAGTCGAACTTGTCGCAGGCGAACATCGTGCCCAGCCGGCCGAACGCGCAGATGACCTCGTCGGAGACCATCAGGACGTCGTACTCGTCGCAGATCTCGCGCAGCCGCCGGAAGTATCCGGGCGGCGGCGGGAAGCAGCCGCCGGAGTTCTGCACCGGCTCGACGAACACCGCCGCGACGGTGTCCGGGCCCTCGGTGAGGATCATGTTCTCGACCTGGTTGGCACACCAGATCCCGAACTCCTCCTCGCTCATCCCGGGCACGCCGGTGATCTCGTCGGCGCGGTAGTAGTTCGTGTTCGGCACCTTGTGCGCGCCGGGGACCAGCGGCTCGAAGTACTTCTTGGCGTCCGGGATGCCGGTGATGGACAGCGCGCCGTGCGGGGTGCCGTGGTAGGCGATGTTGCGCGAGACCACCTTGTGCTTCATCGGCTTGCCGACCAGCTTGAAGTACTGCTTGGCCAGCTTCCAGGCGGTCTCCACCGCCTCGCCGCCGCCGGTGGTGAAGAACACCTTGTTCAGGTCGCCGGGGGCGTAGTGGGCCAGCCGGTCGGCCAGCTCGATCGCCTGCGGGTGCGCGTAGCTCCACAGCGGGAAGAACGCCAGCTCCTGGGCCTGCTTGTAGGCCGCCTCGGCGAGCTCCACGCGGCCGTGGCCGGCCTGCACGACGAACAGGCCCGCCAGGCCGTCCAGGTAGCTCTTGCCGTTGCTGTCGTAGATGCGCGCGCCCTCGCCCCGGACGATCGTGGGCACGGGGTTGTCCTTGTACGCCGACATCCGGGTGAAGTGCATCCAGAGATGGTCGTAGGCGGATTTGTCCTGGCTGTCGGTGCTCATACTCTTCCTCGCGTCAAGGAGTGGATCGTTCGGGGCGGGGCTGCCGCGGGCGTCGTTCTTGCCGTTACAGAGCGCCCCAGGTGTACGTTTGCTTGCGAAGCTTCAGGTAGACGAAAGATTCGGTCGACCGGACCTGCGGGAGAGCACGGATCCGCTTGTTGATGATCTCCAGGAGGTGGTCGTCGTCCGCGCAGACCACCTCGACCAGCAGGTCGAAGGACCCGGCGGTCATCACCACGTAGTCGACCTCGGCCATCCCCGCCAGGGCGTCGGCCACCGGCTCCAGATCGCCCTCGGCGCGGATGCCGATCATCGCCTGCCGGTGGAAGCCCACGGTCAGCGGGTCGGTCACGGCCACGATCTGCATCACGCCGGCGTCGATCAGCTTCTGCACGCGCTGGCGCACCGCCGCCTCGCTCAGGCCCACCGCGCGGCCGATCGTCGCGTAGGCGCGCCGTCCGTCCTGCTGGAGCTGCTCGATGATGGCCTTGGACAGCGGGTCCAAGTGGTAGCCGCCCACGGCGCCGCTGGCCCGGTCGTTCGTCCTGTCGGTCACGAAAGGGATTGTGACAACGGGAACGGTATCTTGGCAAGGCTTCCTCGATGGAATCCGTACGCGAGGGCGTTTTTGAGCACTGAATCCATCGTCACTGTCGAGCAAATTGTGTCGGCGACTATGTAGGCTGGTCTCATCCGGACCGGCACCTGATCCCCAGAGGAGAACAACACCGTGGAACCACGCCAGCTGCGCAACTACGTGGGCGGCAAGCCGGTCGACACCGTGTCCGGCCGGACCAGCCAGATCGTCGACCCGGTCACCGAGCAGGTGATCGCGAACGCGCCGATCTCCGAGCCCGACGACGTCGACGCCGCGATGCGCGCTGCCGCCGAGGCCTTCCCTGCCTGGCGCGACACCACCCCCTCGGAGCGGCAGCGGCTGCTGCTGAAGGTCGCCGACGCCATCGAGGCGCGGGCCGCCGAGATCGTCGCGGTGGAGTCGCAGAACACCGGCAAGCCGCTGGGCCTGACCGCCTCGGAGGAACTGCCCCCGATGGTGGACCAGATCCGCTTCTTCGCCGGCGCCGCCCGGATGCTGGAGGGCACCGCCTCGGGCGAGTACCTGGCCGGCCACAGCTCCTGGATCCGGCGCGAGCCGGTCGGGGTCTGCGCGCAGGTCGCGCCCTGGAACTACCCGGCGATGATGGCGGTGTGGAAGTTCGCGCCGGCCATCGCCGCGGGCAACACCGTGGTGCTCAAGCCCTCGGACACCACGCCGATGTCCACCCTGCTGATGGCCGAGATCATCGGCGAGATCCTGCCGGCCGGCGTCTTCAACGTGGTCTGCGGCGACCGCGACACCGGCCGCGCGATGGTCGAGCACAAGACCCCGGCGATGGCCTCGATCACCGGTTCGGTGCGGGCCGGCATGGAGGTGGCCAAGAGCGCCGCCGCCGACGTCAAGCGCGTGCATCTGGAGCTCGGCGGCAAGGCCCCGGTCATCGTCTACGCCGACGCCGACCTGGACGCCGCGGTCGAGGGCATCTCGGTCGCCGGCTTCTTCAACGCCGGACAGGACTGCACGGCCGCCACCCGCGTGCTGGTCGAGGACGCGGCGTACGAGGCCTTCGTCGAGAAGCTGACCGAGGCCGCGAAGAACACCAAGACCGGCAACCCGGACGACGAGGACGTGCTCTACGGCCCGCTGAACAACGCCAACCAGCTGCGCCACGTCACCGGCTTCATCGACCGGCTGCCGACGCACGCGAAGGTCGAGACCGGCGGGACGCGGGTCGGGGACGTGGGCTTCTTCTTCGCCCCGACCGTCGTCTCCGGCCTGCGGCAGGACGACGAGATCATCCAGAACGAGGTCTTCGGGCCGGTGATCACCGTGCAGAAGTTCTCCGGCGAGGAGCAGGCGCTCAGCTGGGCCAACGGTGTGGAGTACGCGCTGGCCTCGTCGGTGTGGACCAAGGACCACGGTAAGGCGATGCGTGCGGCGAAGGCGCTGGACTTCGGGTGCGTGTGGATCAACACGCACATCCCGCTGGTCGCCGAGATGCCGCACGGCGGGTTCAAGCACTCCGGGTACGGCAAGGACCTGTCGATGTACGGGTTCGAGGACTACACCCGGATCAAGCACGTGATGAGCAACATCGAGGGCTGATTCGGCACGGCACGGCTGAGGGCCGGCTCCGGAAAACCCGGGCCGGCCCTCGGCGTGTTCGACCATGATGAGCCCATGGACGCGAGCACCCACTTCCGCGACCGCGGCGAGCTGATCACCGGCCTGATGTCCGGCGCGCTGGACGCCGCCGACGCGGTGGTGCGCACCCGCCCGGCGGTGGAGCTGCTGGGCCTGCTGGTGCCGATCGACTCCTTGACCCAGGACTACCTGAGCGGTCGCGAGCCGCAGGGGCTCCGTGTCACCCGCAGCGATTTCGAGCCGTGGCGCCGGCAGCTGGTCGCGGTCGTCGCGGCGTTGCTGGAGCGGTGGGTCGGGGACGACAAGGATTCGTGGCTGGCATTGGCGATGCGGGCCGGTTCCCACCGCGGCTCGCTGCCGGAGCTGATCGACTCGGTCGTGCATCCGGAGCACGCCGATCCCGAATCGTGGTCGGGCCGGGCTCCGCGCTGGCCGCGTGGCGTGGACGCCTCGGCGGTGCTGTTGGCGATGGCGCCGCCCGGGATACTGGAGGCGTTCCTCGGTGAGTGCGCCACGAACGAGGCGGCCGGCGGGATCCTGACACGCATGCTGGACCGCGGTCCGCTGCACCCGAAGTTCGTCGGCCACGCGCTCGGCGCCCTGGGGACAGACTCCATGCGCGCCGCGCTCCACCGGAATCCGGCCTACGAGCTCGCGAAGGTTCGGGCGCACGTACTGCGGGAGCGGCACGACGTCGCAGTGCTGGAGCATGCGTACTTCACGCCGGGGGCCGACGGCGCGCTGCGAGTCGGCCTGGTCCGCTTGGCGGAGGCGGCCGGCGGCTTCCGGCCCGATTTCGTGTCCCGGTTGAAGACGCACAGCAAGGACGCGTCGGTGCTGGAGCCCTTGCTGGTGTCCGACGATCCGGTGCTGGTGCACTGGGTTCTGCGGCGCGTCAACAGCAGCCTGACAGAGCCGGCGATCCGCTGGGCCGCTTATGTGACGCTGGCTCTCACCACCGGGCCGGAGCCGGTGTGGGCATTGGAGCAGGAGCGCGCCGGCGCGCTGTCGCGGATGGCCGAGCCGGTGCGGGCCTCGATCCTGGCGGGGTCGGTGGATCCGATCCTGGACGCCGCCGACGGCGCGCTGGGGAACCCCGGGCTTCCGCGGACGGCGATCGACCTCGGCGCTCCGCTGATCGAGCCGGGGCCGTACACCGAGCTGATCCGTGAGTGCGTGGACTGCGACGCGTATCGGCTGGCGGTGGTGGACGGCCTCGTCTCCGATCGGGCGGCGCTGTAGGGTGCTCCCTTCCGGGTGTGGTGCAGAGGCAGTCACGCCGTCTTGTCAGGACGGAGGACGTCGGTTCGAATCCGGCCGCCCGGTCGTGCCAGGTGTAGTGCAGAGGTAGACACGCCGTACTGCGGATACGGAGGACGCCGGTTCGAATCCGGCCGCCTGGCCCTTTCGCTGAATGCTGTCGCGCGATTGAAGGCTGTGGCGTGGCGCTGAACGCTGTCGCGTCGGCGCGCGCCACGTGCCATGCTCCTGACACAGCGGCGGGTGCATCCAGGCGTAGCGCAGAGGCAGTCGCACCGCCTGGCCTTGGCTGGAGGACGCCGTTCGAATCCGGTCGTCTGGACCACCGCCCGCTCACCCCGTGTCATGGTCCTGCCAGCCCCGCGCCCCTAACCGCGTGCGCTCGTCCCCAGCCCGTGACACCATGGGCCGCATGGTGAGTGAGCCGTGACCCCGGTTGCCTCCGCCGAAGCAGGCAGCGTTCGACTGGGCACGCCGATCGGCCGCGGCGTCCTGGCGACCACCATCCTCGGCTCGGCGATGGCGTTCCTCGACGGGACCGTCGTGAACATCGCACTGCCGCGGATCGGCGAGCAGTTCGGGGCGTCGCTGGCCGGGCTGCAGTGGACCGTGACCGGCTACACGCTGACGCTGGCGGCGTTCGTCCTCGTCGGCGGCTCGCTCGGCGACCGCTTGGGCCGCCGCCGGGTGTTCCTGATCGGCGTGATCTGGTTCGCGCTCGCCTCCCTGGCCTGCGGCCTGGCCCCGAGCCTGGGCTTCCTGATCGCGTTCCGGGCGGTCCAGGGCGTGGGCAGCGCGCTGCTGACGCCCGGCGCCCTGGCGCTGATCCAGTCCGTCTTCCACCCCGACGACCGCGCGAAGGCCGTCGGCGCCTGGTCCGGCCTGGCCAGCATCGCCGGCGCGGCCGGCCCGCTGGTCGGCGGGTACCTGATCGAGTACGCGTCGTGGCGCTGGATCTTCCTGATCAACCTGCCGCTGGCCGTCGCCGTGGTGGCGATCGCACTGCGCTACGTGCCGGAGTCGAAGGAGCTGGTCGCCGGCCACTTCGACCTGCCCGGCGCGGTCCTCGGCGCGCTGGGGCTGGCCGGCGTCACCTACGCGCTGGTCGAGGCCGGGGCGAAGGGGGTGGGCTCGGCGAGCGTGATCGTCACGGCGCTGGCCGGGGTCGCCGCGCTGGTGGCCTTCGTGCTGGTGGAACGGCGCTCGCCGGCCCCGATGATGCCGCTGTCGCTGTTCGGCTCCCGGGAGTTCAGCGCGGCCAACGCCCTGACGCTGACCGCGTACGGGGCGCTCGGTGCGCTGTTCTTCTTCTTCGCCACGTACCTGCAGGTGGTCGGCGGCTACAAGCCGCTGCAGGCGGGCCTGGCCTCGCTGCCGACGACGATCGTGATGATGACGCTGTCCTCCCGGGTCGGCGCCCTGACCACGAAGCTCGGCGCGCGCCGCCTGATGACCGCCGGCGGCGTGCTGACCGCGATCGGCACGCTGTTCCTGGCGACCTCCGGGCACCACCCGGACTACTGGGCGCACATCCTGCCGGCGCTGCTGGTGTTCTCGCTGGGCATGGTGATGGTCGCGGTCCCGGTGACCGTGACGGTGCTGAACTCGACCACCACCGACCGCGCCGGCATCGCCAGCGGCGTGAACAACGCGGTGGCGCGCGCGGCCGGCGCGCTGGCGGTGGCGGCGTTCCCGCTGCTGGTGGGGCTCAAGGGCGACGGGTACGCCGACCCGGCGAAGCTGGAGCCGGCGTTCAGCAAGGCGATGGTGCTGTCGGCGGTGCTGTTCGCGGTGAGCGGCGCGATCGCGTGGTTCGGCATCCGCGACGCGGCGACCCGGCCGACCCCGGAGCACAAGCTGGAGGAACCGCAGTGCACGACGTGTCTGCCGATCGGCAGCCCGGGGCTGGAGCCGGATCACCGGCGCGGAGCGGGAAGCGCCCCGGCGGGGGTCGGCGGGGCGGCGGTCTGAGCTCAGCCGCCGGTCACGCCGCCCGGGTCGGGCTGGGAGACGGACTGGGAGACACCGCCGGAGATCTCGCTCGGGTCGGGCTGTTCGACGGCGCCTGCGTGCTCAGGATCTGCACTCATGGAAATCCTGCCGTTCGCAGTGAATATGACCTCTGATATCACGCTACGCTGCTCGTGATCCGGAGGTAACCGCCGCCCCGCGCCCGACCCGCCGATGTTCACCCTCCAAGCTCCGCCAACCGCTCCCGCGTCACAGCCACCTCCGGGGACCCCAGAGCCTCGAAAACCTCCAGCGCCTCCCGCAGTACGTCCCGGGCCTCCGCAGGCCGCGAGAGCACCCTCAGCGGCCGTGCCAGCGACCGCAGCGCCTCCGCCTCGACCGGGCGGTCGCCGGCTTCGCGGGCGGCGGCCAGCGACAGGCGGTAGTCCTCCTCGGCCTCGGCCAGGCGGCCCAGGTCCACACAGACCTCTGCGAGGTTGAACAGGATGATCGCCTCGTACCGGCGGTTGCCGGCCTCGCGCGCCGCCGCCCACGCCTCCGTCTGCGCCGTGCGGGCCTCCTCCAGGCGCTTGGCCTCGTGCAGCATGTTGCCCAGGTTCGTCAGCGACGAGGCCAGGTTCTGCGGGTTCCCCACCTCGCGGAACAGCTCCAGGCCCCGCAGGTGCATCTGCTCGGAGGTGGCGTAGTCGCCGAGGCGGCTGTGGCAGCCGGCGATGTTGCCCAGGATCGACGCCACCTGCGACAGGTCGCCCAGCTCCTCGGCCACCGCCAGGCCCGCCTGGTAGACCTCGACCGCCTTCTCGTACTCCTGTACGTCGTACAGGGCCAGCCCGAGGCCGTTCAGCAGACGGTTCTCCGCGACCCGGTCGCCGATCTCGCGTGCGCTGGCCAGGCCCGTCTCGTAGCCGGCCCGCCAGTGGGTCCAGTCCTTGCGCAACTGGTAGCAGCCCAGCAGCGTCACCGGCAGCCGCAGCGCGAGCTCGTGCCGGCCGGTGTCGGCGGCGAGAGCCAGGACCGCGCTGAGGTTGCCGCGCTCGGCGTCGTACCAGGCCATCGCCTCCGGCGCGGAGTCGAACCGGGGCGGCGTCGGCTCGCCCGGGCGCGGCGGCAGCGGCTCCAGCAGACGCCGCTTCTCCACCGTGCGCGACACGCTCTCGGCGGTGTGCAGGTACCACGACAGCAACCGCGCCAGCGCCTCGTCCCGCTCGGCAGTGCTCTCGTCGATCTCGGCACGCTCCAACGCATAAGCGTGCAGCAAGTCGTGCAGCTCGTACCGGTCCGCGGTGCGCTGCTCGACCAGGTTCTCGTCGACCAGGGCCTCCAACGCATCCTCCGCCGAGCCCTCGGACGTCCCCATCAGCGCCGCCACCGCGCCGGTCGTGAACCCGCGGCCGGGATGCAGGCTGAGCATCCGGAAGGCGCGCGCCGTGTCCGCCGGCAGGTCGCGGTAGGAGAGATCGAACACCGGACGCAGCTCACGGCTCCCGGCCCGCACCGCGTCCAGCCCGCTGTCCCGCAGATACGCCGCCAGCCGCTCCAGACTCCAGGCCGGCCGCGACCGCAGCCGCGCCGCCGCCAACGACACCGCCAGCGGCAGCAGCCCGCACAGCCGCACCACCTGCTCGGCGGCGTCCGGCTCGGCCGCGACCCGCTCGCCGCCGACCACGCGCGCCAGCAGCTCCAGCGCGTCGCGCAGCGGGAAGACGTCCAGCCGGAACAGCCGCGCGCCGTCCAGCCCGGCCAGGTTCCGCCGGCTGGTGACCAGCACCAGGCACCGTGGATCGGCCGGGATCAGATCGGCGACCTGCGCCTCGTCGGCGGCGTTGTCGAGCACCAGCAGCGCGTCGCGGCCGGCGATCCGGTCGCGGAACATCGCGGCGCGCTCGGCCCGGTCCGCCGGGATCCGCCGTGCCGGCACCTCCAGCTGCCGCAGGAACGAGTCCAGGACGTCGGCCGGGTCGGCCGGTGCCGCGTCGGCGTCGAAGCCGCGCAGGTTCACGTAGAGCTGGACGTCGGCGAAGCGACCCGCGCGCACCAGCTCGTGCGCGGCGCGGATGGCGAGCTGGGTCTTGCCGACGCCGGCCATGCCCTCGATCGCGGAGACCACGACGGTGCTGACTTCGCCGGCGCCGTCATCGGTGCCGGCGGAGTCGACCAGCTCCATCAGTGCGGCCAGCTCCTCGCGGCGGCCGGTGAATGTCGCCAGCTCGGCCGGCAGCTGCCGGAACACCCCGGCGGTCCCGGTCGGGCGCCCGGTCGCGTGCGCCGCGACGCACGCCGCGCGCCAGCGCGGGACCTGCGCCTCGGGGACGCCGAGCGCCTGCACGATGGCCGCGACCAGTTCCTGGTTCAGCCGTCGCCGGCTCGGATCGAAGACGTCGCTGACCGTCGAGTGCGTGATCTCCTGCGGCGGCTTCAGCAGCGGCCCGACGCGCTTGGCGAGCACGCGGAACGACGGCGAGCCGGTGTGCGCCCGCAGCATCCGCAGCCGCTCGATGAAGTCGGCAAGATCCACCGCACCTGTGGGGTCGGGAGCCGCGGAGCTCGTCTCGTCCGTCACAGAACCCCTTCCGTGGCACCGCATCCGAGGATCGCCGCAGGTCTACGGCTTGCGGACGAGTGTACGGAGTTGTACGGGATTCTCGCTTCCGGATATCGCCAATGCATAACCTCGACTCTGCGAGTCGCGCAACGGACGGTGCGGCGGCGACCCGGCTGCGTGGGGCGGAGCCGTGGTCGTACGCCGACCGTGGATCGGGGGGTTGCGACGGCCGACTTCACCGCGTCTTGCGGAACTCGTGGGGGGTTCCGCAAGGCGCGGCTGCGGCTTGCGCGCCGCGAACCGGGCAAGCAGGCCGGGCGAGCAAGCCGGACAAGCAAGCCGGACAAGCAAGCCAGCCAGACCAAGCAAAAGCGCCCCGAGCCGTCGAGTTCCGACGGCCGGGGCGCTTTCGTGCGCCAGAGTGCGCTACGCCTCGCCGCCGGTCGGACCGGCGCCCGCGGCGCGCACATCGTGCAGCTGGTACTTGCGGACCGCCTCGGCCGGGGCCTCCCGCTTGACCTCGCCGCGCTTGGCGAGCTGGGCCAGGACCGCGGTCACCACGGACTCGGCGTCGATGTGGAAGAACCGGCGAGCGGCGCCGCGGGTGTCCGCGAAGCCGAAGCCGTCGGCGCCCAGCGAGGTGTACCGCTGCGGCGACGTCGCGTCGCCCGGCACCCACTGCGCGATCTGGTCCGGCACCGCGCGCATCCAGTCCGAGACCGCCACGATCGGGCCCTCGGTGGCGCCCAGGGTCTGCGTGACGTACGGCGTGCGCGGCTCCTCCTCCGGGTAGAGCAGCGCGCGCTCGTCGGCGGCGAGCGCGTCGCGGCGCAGCTCGGTCCACGAGGTGGCCGACCACACGTCCGCCGCCACGCCCCACTCCTCGGCCAGCATCTGCTGCGCC
The DNA here is from genome assembly GCF_015356825.1 of Catenulispora rubra. Classification (GTDB taxonomy): domain Bacteria; phylum Actinomycetota; class Actinomycetes; order Streptomycetales; family Catenulisporaceae; genus Catenulispora; species Catenulispora rubra. Next base: position 27,998 of record NZ_JAACYW010000084.1, read on the forward strand.
TTCAGAGCCCAGGTGACGCCGACGCCCGAGGCCAAAATCTGTGCTTTAGGCCTGTCGGCAGGACCGTCCGGAGCCGCCTGGTAGCGGTACAGGCCCTTGAGGATGCCCTCGGTGTCCACCCCGGCCGGCTCAGCGGGCTGCTGGTACGGCTCGTTGTAGAGGGTGACGTAGTAGAACACGTCCTCGCCGTGCGGGTGCTCCTCGGAGGACCCGTACATGCGGCGCAGACCGTCCTGCACGATGTGGCTGATCTCGAAGGCGAACGCCGGGTCGTAGGCGACTGCCGCCGGGTTGGTGGAGGCCAGCAGGTGCGAGTGGCCGTCCGCGTGCTGCAGGCCCTCGCCGGTCAGCGTGGTGCGGCCGGCCGTGGCGCCCAGCACGAAGCCGCGACCGAGCTGGTCGGACATCTGCCAGAACTGGTCGCCGGTGCGCTGGAACCCGAACATCGAGTAGAAGATGTAGACCGGGATCGTGGCCTCGCCGTGCGTGGCGTAGGAGCTGCCGGAGGCGACCAGGGACGCCGTGGACCCGGCCTCGCTGATGCCCTCGTGCAGGATCTGGCCCTGGGTGGACTCCTTGTACGACAGGAGCAGGTCCCGGTCCACCGCGTCGTAGGTCTGGCCGTGCGGCGAGTAGATCTTCGCGGTCGGGAACAGCGAGTCCATGCCGAACGTGCGGGCCTCGTCCGGGATGATCGGCACGAACCGCGCGCCGATGTTCTTGTCCCGCATCAGGTCCTTGAGCAGCCGGACGAAGGCCATGGTGGTGGCCATCGCCTGCTTGCCGGAGCCCTTCTTCAGCTGCCCGTAGACGTCGTCGCCGGGCAGGATCAGCGGCTTGGAGCGGATCTGCCGGCGCGGCAGGTAGCCGCCGAGCGCGGCGCGGCGCTCCTTCATGTACTGGATCTCGGGGGAGTTCTCGCCCGGGTGGAAGTACGGCGGCAGGTCCGCCTCCAGCTGGGCGTCCGTGATCGGCAGGTGCAGCCGGTCGCGGAAGCTCTTGAGCTCGGCCTTGGTGAGCTTCTTCATCTGGTGCGTGGCGTTGCGGGCCTCGAAGTGCTCGCCGAGCGTCCAGCCCTTGATGGTGTGGGCGAGGATCACGGTCGGCTGGCCGGTGTGCTCGCGGGCCGCCTTGAACGCCGCGTACACCTTGCGGTAGTCGTGGCCGCCGCGCGAGAGGGTGCGCAGCTGGTCGTCCGGCATGTCCGCGACCATCTTGCGCAGCCGGGCGTCGTCCCCGAAGAAGTTCTCGCGGATGTAGGCGCCGGACTCCACCGTGTAGGTCTGGAACTGGCCGTCGGGCGTGGTGTTCATCTTGTTCACCAGCGCGCCGTCGGTGTCCTGGGCCAGCAGCGGGTCCCAGTCGCGGCCCCAGATCACCTTGATGACGTTCCAGCCGGCGCCCCGGAAGGTGGACTCCAGCTCCTGGATGATCTTGCCGTTGCCGCGCACCGGGCCGTCCAGGCGCTGCAGGTTGCAGTTGATCACGAAGGTCAGGTTGTCCAGCTCGTCGCGGGCGGCCAGGCCGATCGCGCCGAGCGACTCCGGCTCGTCGGTCTCGCCGTCGCCGAGGAACGCCCAGACGTGGCTGCGCGAGGTGTCCGCGATGCCGCGCGAGTACATGTACTTGTTGAACCGGGCCTGGTAGATCGCGCCGATCGGGCCCAGGCCCATCGACACGGTCGGGAACTCCCAGAAGTCCGGCATCAGGCGCGGGTGGGGGTAGGAGGACAGGCCGAAGGGCGCCTGGGAGGTCTCCTGGCGGAAGCCGTCCAGGTGCTGCTCGGTGAGCCGGCCCTCGAGGAACGCGCGGGCGTAGATGCCCGGCGAGGCGTGGCCCTGGAAGTAGACCTGGTCGCCGGACTCGCCGTGGTCCTTGCCGCGGAAGAAGTGGTTGAAGCCCACCTCGTACAGCGACGCGGCCGAGGCGTAGGTGGCGATGTGGCCGCCGACGCCCAGGCCCGGACGGTTCGCCCGGGACACCATGATCGCGGCGTTCCACCGGATGAACGCACGGATCCGGCGCTCGATGTCCTCGTCTCCCGGGAACCACGGCTCCGCCTCGGGCGGGATCGTGTTGATGTAGTCCGTGGAGCGCAGGCCCGGCACGCCGACCTGTTTCGCGCGGGCTTCCTGGAGGAGGCGCAGCATCAGGTACCGCGCACGTTGGCGGCCCTGTTCGTTGACGACGGAGTCCAGGGACTCGATCCACTCCGCGGTCTCGTTCGGGTCCACGTCCGGCAGCTGAGTGGGGAGGCCGTCACTGATGATGGGGAAACGCTCTTGTCCGGGTGCCACTGTCGTCCTTCAACCTAGACAGAGATCTTGTAGATCTTCTCGGTTACATCGTCCACCATCGTCTAACGCGCATGCCGTGGACGTCACATCTACTCGATGGTAACCGTTATAGATCGGTATAAATGCGCGCCGAGGGGTGGTCATCGGCGGGAGCCGGGTGTGAACTGGAGACATGCGAGCTTCAGTGGGAGACCGGCTTCACGTGCACGCCGCCCACGTCGGCGAGGCCGACCGGGCCGGCGAGATCATCGACGTCAAGGGGCCCGCCGGCACCCCTCCCTACCTGGTGCGCTTCGACGACGGGCATCAAGGACTGGTGTTCCCCGGACCCGACGCGGTGGTCGAGGGACGCCCCGTGGAGGACCTCTCGGGCGACACCGCGCCGGACTCGCCGTCCGACGGGTAGTTGCGTCTTGGGCTTCCGGCGTATGGACTAGGGGAATGCAGAACGACATGAAGGAGGACAGTTCCGTGGGCGCGGTCGCGGACACGGTTCCGGCGGCCGCCGCCAATCCGCTGGCGGTGCGCCTGGGCTTCCAGGCGGGCGAGGTGGTGCAGGAACTCGGCTGGGACGAGGACTGCGACGAGGAACTGCGTCAGGCCATCATGGACACGATCGGCGCGGATCTGGTCGACGTGGACTTCGAAGACGTGGTCGACGCGGTGGTGCTGTGGCACCGCGAGGACGACGGCGACCTGGTGGACAACCTGGTCGACGCGCTGACCGCGCTGGCCGACGGCGGTCCGATCTGGCTCCTGACGCCCAAGGTGGGACACGACGGCCACGTGGAGCCCAGCGAGATCGGCGAGGCGGCCCCGACCGCCGGACTGTCGGCGACCTCCAGCATCAGCGCCGGCCCGAACTGGTCCGGCACCCGCCTGGTGAGCCCGAAGGCCGGCGGCAAGCTGGCGAAGTCCACGGTCCGGGCCAAGGTCGACGACAGCGCGGGGAACTAGCGGCGATGTCCTCCCCGAACGGGCCGCCTGACGGCGGCCCTTCCACCACCCATCTCTCAAGCGGTCCGGCGCGGTCCGGTGCTGTCGGGGTGTCCGGAGGTGGCGCCGGAGCCTCCGGCGTCCCGGGCGCGTCCGGAGCGGCAGCCCGAGCCACGGCCGGACCGGCCTCGCAGGTCGAAGCAGAGCAGCCGCCGGTGCCGGCGGTCGGCGAGCGGGCTCCGGCCCTCACGCTGACCGACCAGCACGGGCAGACCGTCTCCCTGGACGATTTCCGGGGCAAGCAGGCCGTGCTGCTGGTCTTCTATCCGTTCGCCTTCTCCCGGGTCTGCGGCTCGGAACTGCAGGCGATCCATGAAAGCGTCGACGACTTCCAGAACGAGCGCGTCCAGGTGCTCGCGGCGTCGTGCGACGCGCTGTACTCGCTGCGCGCGTACGCCGACGAAGCCGGCTTCGGCTTCCCGCTGTTGGCCGACCACTGGCCGCACGGCGGGGCGGCGCGCGCGTACGGGGTCTTCGACGAGGAGCGCGGTTGCGCCGTCCGAGGGACCTTCCTCATCGACACTGAGGGCGTCGTGCGCTGGACCGTGGTCAACGGCCTGGCGGACGCACGCTCGCTGGACGACTACCGAGCCGCGCTCACCGCGGCCGGCGTGTGACACACCCCATCCGACGCGCCGGCCCAGGCGCCGGCGACTCACCCGTATAGGAAACCTCCACGCCATGCCCTGCCACCGCTGCGGCGCCCGCCAGACCGACCCGGTCCGAGGCGCGTCACCGTGGCGGCGGGGCGTGCGTGCCGGGGAGCAGGTCCTGGTCTGCCCGGACTGCCAGAACGGCCGGGACTGGACCTCCGACCTGGCCCACTGCGCCGCCTGCGGCTCCGCCCGCCTGGCCCGCGCCCTCGGCAGCACGCAGTGCAAGGACTGCGGAGCCGAGGACCAGGTGACCGCGGAAACCCCCGCGGCCGCCGAGAACCCCGCCGAATCCCGCTCCGGAGTCACCACCTTGTCCGAGGACGTCCACGCCGCCCTGGAGCGCCATTTCGGCCAGAGAACGGACTGAACGTTCCGCCTCGCCACCACTGGGTAGCAAACTGTAGTCAGATGGATAGGGATGTCAGACAACTTCATCAGAGGGGGTAGAGCGATGCGCCTGAACCGGATGATCATCAGGGCGTCCGACGAGGGCGAAGGGGGCAACCGCGTCGAGAAGATGACCGCGGCCCGCCCGGTCCAGTCGCTCACCGGCCGCGGCGCCGCCGGCGGCACACTGCGCGTGAACCTGATCTGGGACCAGCTCCCCATGATCCCCACCCCGAGGCCCACCGGCGGCCTCAAGCTCTCCTCCCGCCGCCTGGAACCCCCGCCGATCAGCCACGGCCGCCTCGTCGACCTGGACCTCGGCTGCCTCTACGAGTTCACAGCCGGCCAGCGCGGCGTCGTGCAGGCCCTAGGCCACCGCCGCGGCGACTTCGAACGCCCCCCGTACATCCGCCTGGACCAGGACGACCGCAGCGGCAGCGCCATCGGCGAGAACCTGTTCATCAACCTCGACCACGCCGACGAACTGAACCGCGTCCTCATCTTCGTCTTCGCCTACCAAGGCGCCTTCGACGGAGCCAACGCCAAGGTCACCCTCCACCCGGCCAGCGGCAACCCGCTGGAGATCAAGCTGGAGAACCCGATCGCCCAGGCGAAGTCGTGCGCCGTAGCCCTGCTGCTGCGCCACGGCTCCGAGCTGGTCGTCCAGCGCGAAGTCCAGTTCACGACCGGCTTCCAGTCGGAGCTGGACCGCATGTACGGCTGGGGCATGCGCTGGCAGGACGGGCAGCCGAAGGGGCTGGGCTGAGGGGGTTACTGGGGTTCGCAGCGGGCTCGGGTGGGGCCTGCAGCGGGTCCGCGGCGGGCTCGTAGCGGGCCCGCGGCGGGTCCTCTGCGGCCGCCGGGCCCGGTCCGCACTCCCGCCCGGGAATCACGTGCCGCAAGACCGGTTCGGGTCGGGTACTCTTTCCCTCTTGAGGGTCGCCCCGGCGGCCTTCTGGAGGGCGCATAGCTCAGCGGAAGAGCACTCGGCTTACACCCGAGCGGTCGGCAGTTCGAACCTGTCTGTGCCCACCTGACCTGCTGCGGCCCGGGGCTCCTCTTCGGAGGGGCCCTTTGGTGTTTTCCGGGGCTGGTTTTGTTGCGTTCACCTGGAAAGGGTTGGCTGGCGGGGCCAGCGAAGCCTGGCTGTGTCCATACCGGCCCGAGAGGACAGAGCGTGGAAGTCACCTACATCTGTCAGGCAGCATCCGACCTGCGCCCCAACGACGACTTCGTCCTCGCCGCCGAGCGCTTCGTCATCGTGCTGGACGGCGCGACCGAGCCGGCGGGGGTCGACTCCGGCTGCGTCCACGACGTCCCGTGGCTCGTCGCGCATCTCGGCGCGAACCTCGCCACTGTGCTGGCACAGAAGCCGGCGGTGCCGCTGACCGACGCGCTGCGGCAGGGGATCGTGGCGACGATGTGTGACCACGAGGGCAAGTGCGATCTGCGGAATCCCGACAGCCCGTCGAGCACCGTCGCGATCCTGCGCTGCACGGCCGATGCCGTCGACTACCTCGTCCTCGGCGACTCCGCTGTCGTCGTCGAGCACGGCGACGCCGGCCTCACCGTCGCCCACGACGCCCGCACCGGTCACCTGAGCGACTACACCCGCGAAGGCGTCAGCCGGCTGCGCAACAACGATGAAGGCTTCTGGGTCGCCTCCAACCGCCCCGATGCGGCCGACAAGGCGCTCGTCGGCAGCATTCCGCGCGCCGCCGTCACCCGTGCTGGGCTGGTGACCGACGGCATCACGCGCCTCGTCGAACGCTATGGCCGTACGTGGCTCGATCTGCTGGAGGGCATGGAGAAGTACGGCCCGCGCCAGCTCGTCGCCGATGTGCGGGCCGAGGAGTTGGCGGCGCCGGACGCCTACCGCGGCAAGCTCCACGACGACGTCACCGCTGTCTTCTGCCGCTTCTGACGCGAGCCTGCCGGGGGTTCGGATCACCGCTCGGCTAGCGTGGGCGCATGCTGGTGACCAATCACGTCCTGTCCGGAGCGGTCATCGGCGCAGCCGTACGACGCCCGCTGCCCGCCATCGCGCTAGGGGTGGCGTCGCACTTCGCGCTCGACGCGCTGCCGCACTGGGGGAAGTGGGACAGCGAGCAGCAGTTCCTGCGGGTGGCGGTCGCCGACGGGCTCACCGGCCTGGCCGCGATGGGGGTCATCACGCGCGCCGTCCTGCGCACGCCGGGGAACGGACGCGCGAAGCTGGCCGCCTCGGTGGTCCTCGGCATGGCCGGGGCCGCGATGCCGGACCTCGACAAGCCCGCGCACATCATCTTCAAGCGCAAGCTCTGGCCCGACGCCGTCAACCGCTTCCACGGCCGCATCCAGGACGAGGAACCGCACCGGTTCGTCTCGCACGAACTCGTCGCCGGCGTCGGGTTCGCGGTGGCGGCGGCGACGGTGCTCAAGCGGCGCGGCGCATGGAAATAGCTGCGGTGCTCGCCTAGCAGAGAACAGCCAACGCTAACCGCTAACCGCCAACCGCCAACCGCCAACGGCTAAGCGCTAAGCGGATAAACGACCCGCCCGCGATCCACCGGCAGCTCCTCGACCGCCGCTGTCGAAGCGAGGTCGATCACCTCGTCGACCACCTCCGGCTCCGGTAGCGCAGCAGCCGCGGCCGCGGGCGCCGGCTTCGGCTTGCGCGGCACGCGCGCGCCCGACGAGCCCCCGCGCCCCGGATACACCAGCAGCCCGTTCACCGGATCCGGCACGGCGTCCAGCGCCGCCTTCACCAGCGTCGCCTCGCGGAAGGCGGACCAGCCGCCGACCGTCGTGTCCTCGGGGAAGCAGAGTTCGAGCACCACGCCCCAAGGACGTTCGACCCAGGCCCAGTCCTCCGCGCCGAACTCCAGCGCGGTGCGGATCAGGTCGCGGCCGTGCGCGTCCTTCCAAGAAGCCGCGGAGAACTCGCCGTCCGCGACCTCGATCGACCACCATTCGCCCACCCGGCCACGGTATGTCGGGGCCGGGGGCGAGAGAAGGGTTCCGCGATGGTCGCGGCCCGCGTTCGCCACGGGCGAACAGATTATGCGAATTTCCTACACTGATCTCTTGCGCCGATCGCCTACACCGAGCCGTTGGACCCGGAGGCTGTCAGAACTCTGCCGAGGGCGTCCGCGAGCGGTTCGACGTCGGCCAGGTCCAGCTGCGCGACGGTGATGCGGATCCCCGGCGGGCTGTCGACGCGGAACCAGGCGCCGGGGGCGACCGCCCACCCCGCCGCCAGCAGCCCGCCGACCACGACCGCCTCCTCCGGCACCGGGACCCAGACGTTGATGCCGCTGGTGCCGATCGCCTTGATGCCGCGCGCCGCCAGTGCGGTGATCAGGGCGTCGCGCCGGTCGGTGTACGTGCGGGCCGCGTCGACGATCTGCGCCTGGACCGCCTCGTCCGTCCACAGCCGGTGCACCTGGGCCTGGATCAACTGGCTGACCCAACCCGCGCCGAGCCGGAGCCGCCCGGCCATCCGGCCGCCGGTGGTGCCGTCGGCGGCGACCACCGCGCAGCGCAGGTCGGGGCCATACGCCTTGGACAGGGAACGGATGTGGGCCCAGTGCTCGGTGACCCCGGTGACCGTGTGCAAGGCGTGGTGCGGCGTGATGTCGGCGCCGTGGTCGTCCTCGATCACCAGCACGTCGCGGCGCTCGGCCAGCAGCTTGCGCAGGGCTTTGGCACGCTCCGCCGACACCGCCGCGCCGGTCGGGTTCTGTGCGCGGCTGGTGATGATCACCGCGCGCACGCCCCGCTTCAACGCTGAGGCCAGGCCTTCCGGCGTCATGCCCTCGTTGTCGATCGGCACCGGCACGGCGGTCAGGTTCATCGCCGGCAGCAGGCGGTAGACCGCGCCCCAGCCCGGATCCTCCACGGCGACCAGGTCCCCGGTACGCAGATGCGCGGTCAGGGCGCGGTCGATGGCGTCGCCGGCGCCGAAGGTCAGCAGCAGGTCGTCGACCGCGACGTGACCGGCGCCGATCCGCGCCCGGGCGGTGTCGAGCAGGTCCGGCAGGATCATGTCGCCGGAGTAGAGGCGCTGCGACGCCCCTTCAGGGAAGACCAGTTCCGGCAGCAGCCGACGGTCCGGGTCGCCGGTGACCAGGTCCTTCGCGCCGGGCGGGATCGGGAAGCTGAGGTTGCGCGGCGCGGTCGCGGGCTGCATGCGCACCCGGGTTCCGCGCCGTCCGGCGGTCTCCACCGCGCCGCGGTCGCGGAGCAGACGGTAGGCGGCCGAGACCGTGTTGGGGTTCACCCCGAGCTCGGTGGCCAGGTCCCGGATCGGCGGCAGCGCCCGGCCCGGCGGCAGCTCCCCGTCGGCGATGCCGGACTCGATCGAGGCCGCGATCTGGCTGGCGCCCCGGCCGGAGATTTTGTACGCTGCCGGTGAGGTTGTTTGAACTACCACAGTGACTAGTTTGCACTAGGACGAAAAATGACGCAAGCGGCCCCCAGCCCGACCCCGACTCAGAGCCCGACGCAGACCCCCGCCGATCCCCTCCCGGCCCGCGACGCCGAGACCGAGGCCTGCCTGCTCGGCCACGGCACCGAGGGCGCCTACGCCAAGACCCCGCGCACCACCGCCACCCGCTACCAGGGCCGGGTCGGCTACGACCGCGCCGCCGTGCACGCCGTCCTCGACGAGGCGCTGGTGTGCCACCTGGCCTTCGTCCTCGACGGCGCCCCGGCGGCCCTGCCGACGGTCCACGCGCGCATCGGCGACCGGCTGTACGTGCACGGCTCGACCGGCGGCCGCTTCGCCGGCCTGGACGGCGAGCCGGTCGGCGTGACCGTCACCCTCTGCGACGCGCTGGTCCTGGCCCGCAGCTGGTTCCACCACTCGGTGGCCTTCCGCAGCGTCATGGTCCACGGCACGGCCCGGGTGGTCTCGGACCCGGCCGAGCGCCTGGACGCCATGCGGGCCCTGATCGACCACATCGCCCCGGGCCGCACCGCCGAATCCCGCGAACCCACCCGCAAGGAGCTGGCGCAGACCGCGATCCTGGCCCTGGACCTGGAGCAGGTCTCGCTGAAGGCGCGCGGCGACCAGGTCGCCGACGACGAGGAGGACCTGGCGCTGCCGTACTGGGCCGGGTCCATCCCGCTGAGCCTGGCCGCCGGGACCGCCAAGCCCAGCGCCGACCTGCTCGACGGCATCACCCCGCCGGAGTACGCGGAGAACTACTCGCGCAAGCGGTACTGCGGATACGCGCACTGAGATATCGGGGCCCCAAAGCCCCAGCCCCCAAGTCAGTGGCGGGTGATCAGATCCGCTGGATGATCGTCGCGATCCCCAGCGCCCCGCCCTGGCACATCGTGAGCAGCGCGAACTCCTGGTCCGCGCGCTCCAACTCGTGCAGCGCCGTGGTGAACAGGCGCGCGCCGGTCGCGCCGACGGGATGGCCGATGGCCAGCGCGCCGCCGTTGACGTTCACCTTCGCCAGGTCCACGCGGTGCACGCGCGACCAGGACAGCACCACGGAGGCGAAGGCCTCGTTGATCTCGAACAGGTCGATGTCGGCGACCGTCATCCCGGCCTTGGCCAGCACCGCGGTGGTGGCCGGGATCGGGCCGTCGAGGTGGAAGTAGGGGTCCGAGCCGACCATCACCTGCGCGACGATGCGGGCGCGCGGCCGCAGTCCCAGGGCGCGCGCCGTGTCCCGCGACGCCCACAGCACCGCGGCGGCGCCGTCGGAGATCTGCGAGGCGGTGCCGGCGGTGTGGATGCCGTCCGGGAGAACAGGTTTCAGTCCGGCCAGGCCCTCGCGGGTGGTGTCGCGCAGCCCCTGGTCCCGGCGGACGCCGCGCCACAAGCCGTGCTCGTCGCGCTCCTCCTCGCGGGTCGGGACCTGGACCTCGAACACCTCGCGGTCGAAGCGGCCCTCGGCCCAGGCCTGCTTGGCGCGGGCCTGCGACAGGATTCCCAGCCCGTCGATATCGTCGCGCGTGATCCCGTATTTCCGCGCGATCCGCTCCGCCGCCTCGAACTGGTTCGGCATGTCCAGGCTCCACTCGTCGGGCTGCGGACGCCCGAAGCCGGACTTGGCGTTGGCGCCGAGCGGGACCCGCGACATCGCCTCGACGCCGCAGCCGATGCCGACGTCCACGGTGCCGCCGGCGACCATCGCGGCCATCAGGTTGTTCGCCTGCTGCGAGGAGCCGCACTGGCAGTCGATCGTGGTCGCGGCGGTGGAGTACGGCAGCCCCATCGCCAGCCACGCGGTGCGCGCGACGTTGAACCCCTGCTCGCCGGCCTGGGTGACGCAGCCCCCGATGATCTGCTCCACCGCGTCGGCCGGCACGCCGGTGCGCTTGAGCAGTTCCCGGTACGTCTCGCCGAGCAGATACGCAGGGTGCAGGGTGGCCAGGTCGCCGTTGCGCTTGCCGATCGGGGTGCGGACCGCCTCGACGATGACGGCTTCGGACATGGACGGCCTCCTGCCGGGACGCTCCCGCCAAACTGATACAGGTTCTAGTTTTGTGAACCTAACAGCTATCCCGTGACAAGGGAACGGGCCGCCGGAGATGAACTCCGGCGGCCCGCTTCGAGCGGTCCGCGGCTGACGCGCGGGATCCGTCAGTGGCAGCAGGCGCCCCCACAGCCGCAGCTGCCGCCGCTCTGGCAGCCGCACTTGCAGCCGCCGCCGCAGCTACAGCTCCCGGCCTCCGGTTCGAGGACGACGATCGGCAGCGCCCGGCTTTCGACGGGCGTCGGCGGGGTGCCTTCGAAAGGCGTCTGAGGAACTTCCGACAATGACTGCTTCGCCATAGCGCCTCCTTGGCTGGCGGCGGTCCGGGCGACGCGGCGGGGATCCGCCACAAGCCGCCAATGCCGCCGCTTTCCAGTCAAAAGGGAGATCCGCCCCGGGTCAATGTCCGGTCGGTACACGCCACCCGGGGCGCCAGGGGGCGCGCGGCGGGGTGG
>NZ_JAACYW010000840.1 GCF_015356825.1 Catenulispora rubra
GCGAGCGGCCTCTGCTCGGAGGGATGACCAACCCCGCGCGCCGCCGCCGGTCTGAGTGTTGGTCGCCTTCGTCCCGGTTCCCTCATCGCTGTCGTCGCCGTGAACGGAATCAGATCGGCCAGGCGGTGCCAAGTCGGATCGCCGCCGCTGTGGCCGGCCTGCGTGCGACTTGACACCGCCTGTCCGACCCAAGAGCGGGTAGTTAAGGGTTTGGGGTGGGTGTCAAGGCCCTGAACTGCTGGTTGGTATGTGAAACGAGACCTCTGATACATCGGGACTGTCTAGGAACCCTGGTTTCGGAGGTCTCGTCGTGTGT
>NZ_JAACYW010000841.1 GCF_015356825.1 Catenulispora rubra
GCACCCTGCCGGAGTGCGAGATCCCGACCGCGAGGTCGTCCGGCCCGAACTGCGCGGCGCTGGTCAGCGCGTTGTGCACGTCGGGCCAAGCCCAGCAGGCGATGCCGATGCGGTGCAGCCGGAACTGGAGCTCCTGGGCCGCGACGGCGCTGTTGCCGACGCCGAAGAAGTCCACCCGCCGGGCCTTCAGCAGCAGTTCGACGAACGCGTCGACGCCGGCCGGGTCGATCTGCTCCGCGGTCTCGCGCAGGGCCCGGGTCACGGTGCCCAACACGACGCCGACGAGCCGCTCGGCGGGATCCCCCGGCCGCACCT
>NZ_JAACYW010000842.1 GCF_015356825.1 Catenulispora rubra
TGAACCGGCACCAGGACCGGCTGAACATGGGCTGGGCCGTCAGCCCCGCCGACCACGTCCAGGACTTCGACCTGATGGACGAGATGGGCGTCAACGCCCTGCGCACCGCGCACTACCAGCAGGCCCAGCAGGTCTACAGCCTGGCCGACCAGCGCGGCTACGTGATCTGGGTCGAGATCCCGTTGGTCAACGCCATCACCAACAGCACCACCTTCACCGCCAACGCCCAGCAGCAACTACGGGAACTGATCCGCCAGAACTTCAACCACCCCTCGATCATGTTCTGGAGCATCGGCAACGAGCAGGGCT
>NZ_JAACYW010000843.1 GCF_015356825.1 Catenulispora rubra
CAGATCCAACACGCCGTAACCACTGGAGAGCCGGATGACCGTAAACGGTCACGTCCGGTTCGGCGGGAGGCCGCGCGGAAAAAGGACCTGACCAGTTCAGGAACCTCGCCGCGCGGCCGACCCAACGTCGTGGATGAACGGCTACGGCAAGATCCGGCGTTGTTTCGAACGCGACGGCCGGGTCGTCGACTTCTACCTCTACCTCGCCGCCGCGTTCGTCACCGTCCGTGCACTCATCCGGGAAGCCCGCACCCGCTACCGATGGGACACACGACCCACCACTCGACGCCTGAAATGACCCCTATCC
>NZ_JAACYW010000844.1 GCF_015356825.1 Catenulispora rubra
ATGGGGCGAGTAATGGTTTGACGGCGCCGAATGGCCCGTCGCAGGAGCGTGTGATCGCCCAGGCTTTGGCTAATGCCGGTTTGGTCGCTGCGGATGTGGATCTGGTCGAGGGTCACGGGACCGGCACGGTGTTGGGTGATCCGATCGAGGCCCAGGCGGTGGCTGCGACGTATGGCCGGGATCGGGCTGATGCCGGTCCGGTGTATCTGGGTTCGTTGAAGTCGAACATCGGTCATGCCCAGGCTGCTGCGGGGGTCGGCGGTGTGATCAAGGCCGTGATGGCGATGCGCGCCGGGG
>NZ_JAACYW010000845.1 GCF_015356825.1 Catenulispora rubra
TTTCGCGGTCTACCACGTCCTTCATCGGCTCCTGGTGCCAAGGCATCCACCGTGCGCCCTTAAAAACTTGGCCACAAAGATGCTCGCATCCACTGTTCAGATCTCAAACACCCACCGGCTCACCACCCAGCATCCTGATACGCACCAGACGGCCCCTGCACTAGGCGGGACCCGGTATGCGATCGCCAGGCGATCCGGCTCTGAAGAAGACAACAGCCGGTCTCAGTTAAGAGAACCGGCTCGCTGTTTCCTCAGGACCCAACAGTGTGTGACTAACAAAGAATCGTGATGTTCCAC
>NZ_JAACYW010000846.1 GCF_015356825.1 Catenulispora rubra
TTTGGGCGATGAACAGGCCGTTGCTGGAGTCGTCGTTGGCTTCGACCAGCACGATCTTGCACAGCGGGCAGATCGCCGAGGCCATGTCCAGGTCGAGCGAGGACTCAAGGGTCCAGTCGTCGCCGGCGGGCGGGGCCGAGGGCAGCGGCGAGGTCTGGCCGTTCTGGTTGACCTTGGTGAAGGTGCCTGCGGGCAGGCCGGCGGCCGAGCGGTACGCGGCCAGGTCGGAGGCGGCGTTGGCGTCGTCGTAGGCGTCGACCAGCGCGATGGTGCGGCCCGCGCCGTTCGAGGCCGCAG
>NZ_JAACYW010000847.1 GCF_015356825.1 Catenulispora rubra
CGAACCACCCTCTGGGCTGCCACAAGCGTCGGATACCTGATGAGATGGTGTTCCGGCTGGTCGTCGAGGCCTTGGTGCACGGCTCGGGCTACGAGCGGATCGCCGTCGAGGGCTGCTCGGACTGGACCATCCGCGACCGGGTCAAGACTTGGTCGGCGCTGGGCCTGACCCACGAGCTGCACCGCCTGGCCCTGGCCGCCTACGACCGGATGATCGGCCTGGATCTGGACGACCTGTCCGCCGACGGCTGCCACACCAAAGCGCCGGTCAAGGGCGACAAGGCCGGACGCTCGCC
>NZ_JAACYW010000848.1 GCF_015356825.1 Catenulispora rubra
TGCGGCTTGATTCCGCCAAACCGGGCTGGTTCCGTTTACGGCGATGACGCGGCGAGGGACCCAGAACCCGGCGACCACAAGCAACACCGCCACCGCACAACGCAGCGCAGGCAACAGCGGATAGAAAGCCGAACAGTCGCGGGCCGCCGCCAAACAGCCCGACGCGCGGGTCGCCCCCTCGTCGAGGAGGCCCCAATGCCGTTGGTTGTGGTGGGCATGTATGTGTTCTGGGTGGTGTTGGTGTGTGTGTGAGTGGTTTGAGGCATCCGTGGACCGGGTTGACGTCGTTGGTG
>NZ_JAACYW010000849.1 GCF_015356825.1 Catenulispora rubra
GTGGAAGCTCCGTGAGGGGTGTAGCGGACCGGTACTAATAGGCCGAGGGCTTGACCACAAAGCTGATTCTTTCAGCTCGAGAGTTTCTTTGCTGCTCGCATCCACTGTTTAGATCTGAGACCCCTACCGGCCTCGGGAAGCATGCGTATGCGTGTGTCTCGGCTGGTTGTCTCGTTGTGTTACGGCCGCCATAGCGGTGGGGAAACGCCCGGTCCCATTCCGAACCCGGAAGCTAAGCCCGCCAGCGCCGATGGTACTGCCAGGGGGACCTGGTGGGAGAGTAGG
>NZ_JAACYW010000085.1 GCF_015356825.1 Catenulispora rubra
CCCTCCCGCTCCACCCCCAAAGCGCACTGCTTCAAAGCCCCCACATACGCCGCGATCGCGTCATGGTTCCGCGTCAGCAGCGCCACCCGCTCCGCCAACCGGTCGCGGTGCCCCTCCAGTGTGGCGATGATCTCCGGCGTCGCGTCCGCGAAGTGGATCTCGCTCGGCTCGTTCAGGCACGGCAGGATCTGCCTGATGATCCGCGTCGACAGCCCCGCGTCCAGCAGCCCCCTGATGTGCGCGACCTGGTCGACCAGCGCCTCGTCGTAGTCCCGGTAGCCGTTCGCGCAGCGCCGCACGCGGATCAGGCCCTGTTCCTCGTAGTAGCGGAGCAGCCGGGGGCTGGTGTCGGTGCGTTGCGCCAGTTCGCCGATGCGCATGTGACCCACCTCACGTGGTCGTCGTTTGACCCTCACATCCGTGTGAAGGTTCGACCATGGTCGCATGAGCCAGGACATCGACCTCTACGACTACCGTCCCATCACCGAGCGCGAGCCGCTGAGCTGGCCCGAGGGCAAGCGGGTCGCCTTCTACGTCGGCCTCAACATCGAACACTTCTACGTCGACCTCCCCGGGACCGCGACCTACGAGGGCACCACGTCGCTGACCCCTGACAGCCTCAACCACGGCTGGCGCGACTACGGCCCGCGCGTCGGCATCTGGCGGCAGATAAAGCTCCTGGACAAGCACGGCGTCAAAGCCAGTGCCCTGCTGAACTCCGACGTCGCCGCGCGATACCCGCAGATCATCGAAGCCGGCGTGCAGCGCGGCTGGTCCTGGCTGGGCCACGGCGCCAGCAACAGCCACCTGTTCACCGGCCTGGAGCGCGACGTCGAACAAGAACAGATCCGCGACGTCCTGCGCACCATCGAGCAGGCCACCGGCGCGAAGCCGCGCGGGTGGATGGGCCCCGGGCTGATCGAGACCTTCAACACCCCCGAGCTGCTGGCTGCCGAGGGCGTCGAGTACGTCCTGGACTGGACCAACGACGACCAGCCCTACCCGACGAACGTCCCCGGCCTGCTCAGCCTGCCGTACTCGGTGGAGCTGAACGACATCGGCGTCTTCGTCAGCAAAGGCCTGACCGGGCCGGACTTCGTCCAGATGGTGAAAGACCAGGTCGACCAGCTGGCCGAGGACGCCGCCGACGGCTCCGGGCGGGTCATGGCGCTCGCTCTGCACCCCTTCGTCACCGGCCAGGCGTTCCGCACGCGCTACCTCGACGAGGCGCTGGAGTACGTGGTGCGCCACCCCGCCGTCTGGACCACCACCTCCGACGCGATCGCCGACCACTACCTGGCGGTGACGGGGCAGGCCGGGGCCTCGGATCCCCGCTCCTGACCGGCGTCGAACGGCCGATCCGGCCGCGATCCGATCTAGGTTTCACCGCGCCCGCCACGTAGCCTGAGACTCATGACGGCGAGAGCGCAGCTGGTCGACTGGCAACTAGCGGTGGCGACGGCCCAGCGCCTGGTCCGCCCGGGCCCCCCGACCTCCGCGGCCGAGGCCGCCGCCACCGTGGCCGACCTGCGCCGGTACGCCGCCGAGTCGCGGGAGCACGTGGCCGGGTTCACCGGCCTGGCCAACCAGGGCACGATCCTGACCGAGCCGCAGGTGCTGGTGGTGGACCGGGCCGGCTGGATCCGGGCCAACGCCGAGGGCTTCAAGATCGTCACCGAGCCGCTGGCGCGCAAGCTGAACGAGAAGCGCGAGGGCGTGCCGCCGTCGGGCCTGGCCGCCCTGGGCCCCAAGGCCACCGCGCTGGAGCTGGGCACCCTGCTGGCCTACCTCTCGCACCGCATCCTCGGGCAGTACGAGATCTTCCAGGAGCCCGGCCGGCTCCTGCTGGTCGCCCCGAACATCGTCGGCGTCGAGCGGGAGCTCCAGGTCAAGCCGGACGACTTCCGGCTGTGGGTGTGCCTGCACGAGGAGACCCACCGCACGCAGTTCGCCGCCGTGCCGTGGCTGCGGGCGCACATCCTCGGCGAGATCGAGTCCTTCATCGCCGGCATGGACACCGACCCCGGGGCGCTGGCCAAGCGGATCCGCGAGGCCGGGCAGAAGCGCCGCGAGACCGGCGAGCGGCGCCCGATCACCGAGCTGGTGCAGACCCCGCAGCAGGTGGCGGTGCTGGACCGGATGGTCGCGGTGATGTCGCTGCTGGAGGGGCACGCCGACTTCGTGATGGACGGCGTCGGGCCGCAGGTGGTGCCCAGCGTGGCCGACATCCGCCGCAAGTTCGGGCAGCGGCGGGCCAAGGGCGCCAGCCGGATCGACGCGCTCGTGCGCCGGGTGATCGGCATGGACGCCAAGATCCGGCAGTACCGGGACGGCTCGCGCTTCGTGGCCGCCGTGGTCGAGCACGCCGGGATGTCCGGCTTCAACCGGGTGTGGACCTCGCCGAACACGCTGCCGACCCGGAGCGAGATCCACGATCCGGCCGCCTGGCTGGCGCGCGTGCGACCCTAGGGAAGTGATGGGGAAGGCGCCCGGGAACGCCACGGGGAAAATGCCGAAAAGGCAGAAAATCCACAGGCGCGACCCGGGCCGCCACGCCGTAAGGGTGGTCCTGCGGAGTGTCGCCGCGACCTGAGCCGGGCCCGCTCGTTGCGCCGGGAAAGATGCCCAGGAAGAAACGTCCCGGGCCTCGCACGTCCGAAGGAGTACCACCATGGGTCCCGCCCCCGCCGTCGCCGCGATACGCCTGGCAGTCCGCAAAGCCCTCGCCGACCAGCCCCCCGGCGGCCTGGTCCTGGTCGCCTGCTCCGGCGGCGCCGACTCGATCGCGCTGGCCTGCGCCACCGCGTTCGTCGCGCCCCGGCTGTCCCTGCGCTTCGGCGGCCTGACCGTCGACCACAACCTGCAGGAGGGCTCGGCCGCGCAGGCCGAGCGCGTCGTGCGCTTCCTGGCGGGCCTGGGCTTCGATCCGGTCGAGAGCCTGTCGGTGCACGTCGACGGCCGCGGCGGGCCCGAGGCCGCGGCCCGGGTCGCGCGCTACGGCGCGCTGGACGCCGCCGCCGAGCGGCTGGGCGCGGCCACCGTGCTGCTCGGCCACACCCGCGACGACCAGGCCGAGACCGTGCTGCTCGGGCTGGCCCGGGGCTCCGGCGCGCGCAGCCTGGCCGGGATGCCGGCGGTGAGCGGCCGTTACGCGCGCCCCTTCCTGGACCTGCCGCGCGCCACCACTGTGGCCGCCGCCGCGGCCGAGGGCTTCGAACCCTGGGACGACCCGCACAACGCCGACCCCGCCTACACCCGCTCGCGGGTCCGGCACGCCGCGATCCCGGCCCTGTCCGCCGCGCTCGGTCCGGGGATACCGGAAGCCCTGGCCCGGACCGCCAAGATGCTGCGCGAGGACACCGAGGCGCTCGACGCGTGGGCCGCGCGGGAGTTCGAACGGCTGGTCGAGCCTTTCGGCGACTGTGATCTGTCCCACTACCTCGACGTCTCCGAAGTGTCCGGCCTGCCCACCGCGGTGCGCCGCAGGGTGCTGCGCCTGGCCGCGCTCAGGGCTGGTTGTCCCGGGTCTGACCTGGCGGCCGTGCACATCGAGGAGCTGGACCGGCTGCTCACCGACTGGCGCGGTCAGGGACCGTTGCACCTGCCCAGCGCGGTCGCAGTGGCCCGGCGGTATGGAAAGCTGGCCTTCGAGAGATCCGGTGCACTGCGCCGTGGGGGCGCGGACCGGAACGATCCCGGCCAACCGGCGGAGGACCCCGCCCCGGCCGGATTGTTGATGCCGGCTTAACGCGACGCACGACGGGACCGCAGCGTGGACGACAAGGACATGGGCCAGGACCTGGAGAAGGTCCTCATCCCCGCCGACGAGATCAAGGCCAAGCTGGCCGGGCTCGCGCGGGCGATCGAGGCCGACTACGAGGGCAAGGACATCCTGCTGGTCGGAGTTCTCAACGGCGCCCTGGTGGTGATGGCCGACCTGATCCGGGAACTGCACAGAGACTCCGAGATGGACTGGATGGCCATCTC
Organism: Catenulispora rubra; assembly: GCF_015356825.1. Taxonomy (GTDB): domain Bacteria; phylum Actinomycetota; class Actinomycetes; order Streptomycetales; family Catenulisporaceae; genus Catenulispora; species Catenulispora rubra. Next base: position 3,988 of record NZ_JAACYW010000085.1, read on the forward strand.
CTCCTACGGGGCCGGCACCAAGTCCTCGGGCGTGGTGCGGATCCTGAAGGACCTGGGCGCCGACATCCAGGACCGGCACGTGCTGGTGGTCGAGGACATCATCGACTCCGGGCTGACCCTGTCCTGGCTGCTGTCGAACCTGCGCTCGCGCCGTCCGGCCTCGCTGGAGGTGGTCACGCTGCTGCGCAAGCCCGACGCGGCCAAGGTGGCCATCGACGTGAAGTACGTCGGATTCGACATCCCGAACGAGTTCGTCGTCGGCTACGGCCTGGACTACGCGCAGCGCTTCCGCGGACTGCCCTTCATCGGGACGCTCGCGCCGCACGTATACAGTTCGTAGCGGAATGACACTCCGGTAAGCCACGTTGGGACCAGTGTGGGTTCATCGGGAACCTCGCGCGGGAACGCAGTGACCGCGTACGGTCGTTAGGCATCATGAACTAACACACCAAGATGCACCCCACATGCCCCCCCGCCGTGAACCGCTAGCACGAGTCGTAGAGGATCGATGGACGTCAAGCGTTACTTCCGAGGCCCAGTGATCTGGGTCGTCCTGGCCGTCGTGGCGGTCCTCGCGGTCATGCAGCTGGTCTCCTCGGCCGGCGGCCCCAAGTCCGTGGACACCTCCGTCATCCTGGACGCCATCCACAAGAACCAGGTCGTCTCCGCCAAGCTGATCGGCGGCTCCGGCTCCTCGATCGAGGTCAAGGTCGACCCGAGCGGGTCGATCGCGCAGTCCCAGGGCGGCGCCACCGACCTGAAGGCCACCTACCTGAACGACCAGCAGGGCAACGACATCGCCACCGCCCTGAACCAGTCCCAGCAGTCCGGCGGCCTCAAGGACGGCTACAACGTCTCGCTGGCCAGGCAGAACGCCTTCGTCGGCATCCTGATCACGCTGCTGCCCTTCGTCCTGATCGCCCTGGTCTTCCTGTTCCTGATGAACCAGATGCAGGGCGGCGGCTCCCGGGTGATGAACTTCGGCAAGTCCAAGGCCAAGCTGGTCAGCAAGGACACGCCGAAGACCACCTTCGCCGACGTGGCCGGCGCGGACGAGGCCGTGGAGGAGCTGCAGGAGGTCAAGGAGTTCCTGGAGGCCCCGGCGAAGTTCCAGGCCATCGGCGCCAAGATCCCCAAGGGCGTGCTGCTCTACGGCCCGCCCGGAACCGGTAAGACGCTGCTGGCCCGCGCGGTCGCCGGCGAGGCCGGCGTGCCGTTCTTCTCGATCTCCGGATCGGACTTCGTCGAGATGTTCGTCGGTGTCGGCGCCTCCCGCGTCCGCGACCTGTTCGAGCAGGCGAAGGCCAACGCGCCGGCGATCGTGTTCGTCGACGAGATCGACGCCGTGGGCCGGCACCGCGGTGCGGGCCTGGGCGGCGGCCACGACGAGCGCGAGCAGACGCTGAACCAGCTGCTGGTCGAGATGGACGGCTTCGACGTCAAGGGCGGCGTGATCCTGATCGCCGCGACCAACCGCCCGGACATCCTGGACCCGGCGCTGCTGCGCCCGGGCCGCTTCGACCGGCAGATCGCGGTCGAGGCCCCGGACCTGCAGGGCCGCAAGAAGATCCTGGAGGTGCACAGCAAGGGCAAGCCGCTGGCGCAGGGCGTGGACCTGGACTCGCTGGCCAAGCGCACCCCCGGCTTCACCGGTGCCGACCTGGCCAACGTGCTGAACGAGGCGGCGCTGCTGACCGCCCGCGGCGACAAGAAGCTCATCGACAACCTGGCGCTGGACGAGGCCGTGGACCGCGTGGTCGCCGGCCCGCAGAAGCGCACCCGCCTGATGAGCGACAAGGAGCGCAAGGTCACCGCCTACCACGAGGGCGGCCACGCCCTGGTGGCGCACGCGATGCCGAACGTGGACCCGGTGCACAAGGTGACGATCCTTTCCCGCGGCCGCGCCCTGGGCTACACCATGACGCTGCCGGACGAGGACAAGTACTCCACCACGCGCAACGAGATGCTGGACAACCTCGCCTACGCGATGGGCGGGCGGACCGCCGAGGAGCTGGTCTTCCACGACCCGACCACCGGCGCCAGCAACGACATCGAGAAGGCGACCAACATCGCCCGCGCGATGGTGACCCAGTACGGCATGACCGAGCGCCTGGGCCCGATCAAGTTCGGCAAGGACTCCGGCGAGGTCTTCCTCGGCCGGGACATGGGCCACCAGCGCGACTACTCCGAGGAGATCGCCTCGATCGTCGACGAGGAGGTCAAGCGGCTCATCGAGGGTGCGCACGACGAGGCCTGGGAGGTCCTGGTCGAGTACCGCGACGTGCTGGACCAGCTGGTCCTGGAGCTGCTGGAGAAGGAGACGCTGAACAAGGAGCAGATCGCCGCGATCTTCGCCCCGGTGGTCAAGCGCCCGCAGCGCCCGGCCTGGATCGGCTCCTCGCGCCGGACCCTGCAGTCCCGCCCGCCGGTGCAGACGCCGCGCGAGCTGGAGGCGGCCCGTTCGGCGGCCAACGGGACGGTGACCGACAGCATCATCGGTCGGACGGACACGGTGCCCGAACAGTGAGCGAGAGCAACACCTCGAACCACGGCGGCGGTGCCGCTCCCCAGGCCCGGCAGGGTCAGCTTGAAGAAAATCAGCGCGGCGCCGATGCCGCCTCCAGGGCCGTTCACGGCCTGGGAGGCGGCATCGCCCGCGTCAGCCTGGCGGGCCAGCCCGAGCTGGCCGCGCCGGACCTGGGCCGCGCGGTCGCCGGCTACGACGCCGAGCGGGCCGAGCGCGCCGTGCGCGAACTGCTGATAGCCGTCGGGGAGAACCCGGACCGCGACGGCCTGAAGGAGACCCCGGCGCGGGTCGCCCGGGCCTACCGCGAGATGTTCGCCGGCCTGCACCAGGGGCCCGAGGACGTGCTCACCACGACCTTCGACCTCGGCCACGACGAGATGGTGCTGGTCCGGGACATCGAGCTGTACAGCACCTGCGAGCACCACCTCGTGCCGTTCCACGGAGTGGCCCACGTGGGGTACATTCCCTCGGTGGACGGACGCATCACGGGCCTGTCCAAGCTGGCCCGGCTGGTCGACGTCTACGCCAAGCGGCCCCAGGTCCAGGAGCGGCTGACGACGCAGATCGCCGACGCGCTGGTGCGTATCCTGGAACCGCGCGGGGTCATCGTCGTTGTGGAGTGCGAACACCTGTGCATGTCGATGCGAGGGATCCGGAAGCCGGGCGCGAAGACCGTGACCTCGGCGGTGCGGGGGCAGCTGCTCGCCCCGGCCAGCCGGGCCGAGGCGATGAGCCTGATCCTGGGCCGGTGAGCGAGCGTCCCGTCCGGACCGCGGCCGTGGCCCGACCGGCGTCTCCGACAGGTCCCGACTGCCCCCAGCCTCCCACCCGCACCGATCGCTCCGATCGCTCCGCCGGCCCCACCGGCGGTGCGGCGGGTGCAGGTGTCGGATCCAGTGTTGGCTCCGGATCCAGTGTCGGGTCCGGTGCCGCCGGCGGCCCCGGGATCCCGCTGCCGCGCGTCAAGTCCTCCGGGACGGGTAAGCGCCGGAGTGCGGACACAGTACTTGCGGGCTCCGGCGGTGATTTCCCCAAGGACGCCCCTGCGAGCACCGGCGCGGGGCACAATCGGGTCGGGTCCGTCACGTCCGCGGACGACGCCGACAACGCCGGTGACAACCTGCACGGTGCCCTCGAACGTCCCTCCAACATGACTCGGGCCAAAGCCATGACCTCCAATACCGCGCCGCCCCCGACCGACGACGCGGCGACGGCGCAGCCGCAGCAGCCCCGCAAATGGGTGCCGCGGCTTGTCGCCTACATCACGTACCTGGCCGGCTTCGGCAACATCGCCTCGGCCATCTCGCCCGGCTTCCGGCGCTCGCGGGTGCACTCGCTGAGCGTGCACGTGCCCACCGAGGTTCAGAACCTGGCCGCCGCGGCCACGCTGATGTCCGGCGTGCTGCTGGTGCTGGTCGCGCACGCGCTCAAGCGCCGCAAGAAGCGCGCCTGGTGGGTGGCGGTGGTACTGCTGGTCACAGTCGTGGTCTTCCACACGGTGCGCTCGCTGCGCGGCGAGGACCACGACGCACCCATGCACTACCTGGGCGTGCAGATCGTCCTGACGATCCTGCTGCTGGTCCTGCTGCTGGTCTACCGCAGGGAGTTCTACGCCCTCGGCGACCCGTACACGCGCTGGCGGGCGCTGCGCGCCTTCGTGCTGCTGACGGCGTTCTCCTTCGCCTCCGGCATGGCCCTGATGTACTGGCAGAGCAAGCACATCGAGAGCGACCCGAGCGCCTTCGCCCGGCTGCAGCACGTGGCCCTGGGACTGATCGGCATCGAGGGGCCGGTCCACTTCAAGCGCGGCTCCACCGACGACCTGGTCGCCGCGCTGCTCGGCGGGCTGGGGCTGATGACCGCGCTGATCGTGGCCTACCTGGTGCTGCGCCCGGCCGAGCCGATCGCCCGGCAGTCCGCCGAGGACGACGAGCGGCTGCGCGAGCTGATCGCCAAGCAGGGCCGCCGGGACTCGCTGGCCTACTTCGCCACCCACCGCGACAAGTCGGTGATCTGGTCGCCTTCGGGCAAGGCCGCGATCACCTACCGCGTGGTCTCCGGCGTGATGCTGGCCTCCGGCGACCCGATCGGCGACCCCGAGGCCTGGCCCGGCGCGATCAAGGTCTACGTGGAGGAGGCCGACCGGCACGCCTGGGTGGTGGCCGTGGTCGGCTGTTCGGAGACCGGCGGCGAGGTGTGGTGCCGCGAGGCCGACCTGGACGCGCTGGAGCTGGGCGACGAGGCCATCTGCTACACCGACAAGTTCAGCCTGGAGGGCCGCGCGATGCGCAACGTGCGGCAGATGGTGAACCGGGTCGAGCGGCAGGGCTACGAGTGCCAGGTGCGCCGGCTCAAGGACATCCCGCGCTCGGAGGTCGAGCTGATCAAGACCGGCATCGAGGCCTGGCGCGGCTCCAGCGAGCGCGGCAGCTTCTCCATGGCGCTGGGCCCGGACCGGTTCGGGGACCCGGGCGACGGCGAGTGCGTGGTGGCCACCGCGACCAAGGACCGTGAGGTACGGGCCCTGATCAACTTCGTGCCCTGGGGCACCGACGGCATGAGCCTGGACCTGATGGTGCGCGACCGGGAGGCCGAGCCCGGGCTGAACGAGCTGCTGATCGTCAAGGCCATGCAGGCGGCCGAGGGCCTGGGCATCGAGCGGGCCTCGCTGAACTTCGCGGTGTTCCGCTCGGCGCTGGAGCGCGGCGAGAAGCTCGGCGCCGGCCCGATCACCCGGATGTGGCGCTCCACGCTGGTGTTCTTCTCGCGCTGGTACCAGATCGAGTCGCTGTACAAGTTCAACTCGAAGTTCCAGCCCGAGTGGGTGCCGCGGTACGTGGCGTTCAAGAACACCCGCGACATCCCGCGCGTGGGCCTGGCCTACGCCGAGGCCGAGGGCTTCATCGTGCCGCCGGGCCTGCCCTGGTCGAAGAAGGACCGGGACGAGCGCGAGCTGGACGACGTCGACGGCGACGCCGAGTGCCCGGAGCACAAGGGTCTCGAAGGCAAGGGGCTCGAAGGCAAGAGTCTCGAAGGCAAGAGCCTCGGCGCCGGGAACGACGACAAGAACGTCGTGAAGAAGATCGAGCGGAACCCCGAGCGGAACCCCGAGAAGAACAAGGACGAGCAGACCGCGAAGCGCTCCCGCGTCGAGCCCGAAGTGGCCCTGCGCGGGCCGGGAGGACAGAAGGCGGCGAACGGCTAGGCTTTCACCATGGACGCGCAGGGCCGGCCCCTCAACCGCAGCCAGACCGTGCGCGGTCTGCCGGAATTCGGACGCTGCGCCGTCTTCGGCGTGGTGAACGTGACGCCCGACTCCTTCTCCGACGGCGGCGAGTACTACGCCGACGGCGACACCGCCAAGGCCGTGGCGCACGGCCTGCGGCTGCACCGGCACGGCGTGGACGTGGTCGACGTGGGCGGGGAGTCCACCCGGCCGGGCGCCGCCCGGGTCACCGCCGAACAGGAGCTGGGCCGGGTCCTGCCGGTGATCGAGCAGCTGGCCGCCGCCGGGGTGCGGGTGTCGGTGGACACCATGCGCGCCTCGACCGCGGCGGCCGCCCTGGACGCCGGCGCGGTGGTGGTCAACGACGTCTCCGGGGGCCTGGCCGACCCCGAGATGTTCCCGCTCGTGGCCGAAACCGGCGTGCCGTACATCTTGATGCACTGGCGTGGGCACAGCACTGACATGCAGACCCGCGCGGTGTACGGCGACGTGGTGAAGGACGTCATAGAAGAGCTCCAGGCGCGCTACGACGCGGCCCTGGCGGCGGGCATCGCCGAGGACCAGGTGATCCTGGATCCCGGTCTCGGCTTCGCGAAGAACGCCGACCACAACTGGGCCCTGCTGGCGCATCTGGAGAAGCTGGAATCGCTCGGCAGGCCGCTGCTGATCGCCGCCTCCCGCAAGAACTTCCTGGGCCGGCTGCTGGCCGACGAGGCCGGCGGGATCCGGCCCCCGCACGGCCGGGACTCGGCGACCGTCGCGGTGTCCGCGCTGGTCGCCGCCGCCGGGGCCTGGGGCGTGCGCGCGCACGACGCGCTGGGCTCGCTGGACGCGGTCCGGGTGGCCTCGGCGCTGGCGGCCGCGCGATGAGCGCCGGGGGTGCCGGGGGCGCCGGGGGCAACCTCGGAGGGCCCGGCGACGCCGCCGAGGGCCCGGACCGGGACAGCCACGACGGCCGTGACAGCGAGGGCGACGGCTTCGGCGACTTCGTCGAGTTCGAGGAGGAGTTCGGCACCTTCGCGGCCGGCCCCGGCGGCCCGCCACCGCAGGTGACCGCGGACATCGAGGCGATCACCGAGGCCAATGAGGAGTTCTACGCCGCCGCCGAGGCCGGCGACCTGGACCGGCTGGGCGCGATCTGGCTGGCCGGGCCGTTCGAGGCCTCCGTTCAGTGCGTGCACCCCGGCTGGGCCCCGGTCTTCGGGCGCGAGGACGTGCTCCGCTCGTGGGCCGTGGTCTGCGCGAACACCCCGTTCCTCCAGTTCTTCCTCACCGACGTGCGGATCGACGTGGTGGACCGGATCGCGGTGGTCAGCCTGACCGAGAACATCATCACCGACATGTCGGCCGGCTCCTCCGAGGAGGACCCGGGGTTCATCGCCGGCGGCCGGGCCACGACGATCAACATCTTCCGCCGGACCGACGACGGCTGGCGGCTGTGGATGCACCACGCTTCCGCGGTCATGGAGAGCGTCGAGGAGTAGCCCGCGCAGGTCAGCCCGGGCGATCATGGTCCCGGCCCGGTGGTGCGCGGTATTCGGGCGATCCCGGGACGGCGGCGCCGAGCAGGCCCCGGTATGTTCGTCATGATGTCTATTCACACGAAGCGGCTCGACCGGGTGACCGTCCACGGGCTGCGCGGGCGCGGCCACCACGGGGTCTTCGAGCGCGAGCGGGAGAAGGGCCAGACGTTCATGGTGGACGTCACGCTGGGCCTGGACACCAGGCGTGCGGCCGCCACCGACGCCCTGGCCGACACGGTCGACTACGGCGAGGTCTCCGAGCGCATCGTGGCCCTGATCGAGGGCGAGCCGGTCAACCTGATCGAGACGCTGGCGGCCCGGATGGCGGCGGTCTGCCTGGAGTACCCGCTCGTGGAAGAGGTCGAGGTCACGCTGCACAAGCCGGACGCGCCGATCACGGTGCCGTTCGAGGACGTCACGGTGACCGTGGTGCGGACGCGGGACGACCTGGCGGGCGCCAAGCCGCGGCCGCCGGAGAACGGCGGGTCGGCGATATGAGCGAGACGACGACCGGCGAGGGCGGCATCCGCCTGCACACCGCGGTCTTGGCGATCGGCGGCAACCTCGGAGACCGGCTGGCGAATTTACAATCGGCGGTGGACTCCCTGGCCGACACCCCGTCGATGACCATCACCTGGCTGTCCCCGGTCTACGAGACCGCCCCGCTGCTCGCCGAGGGCGCCGAGGCGCAGGACGACTATCTGAACGCGGTGCTCGGCGTGACCTCGGCGCTGCCGCCGGACGTGCTCCTGATGCGGACCCAGGCGATCGAGGAGGCCCTGGGCCGCACCCGCGAGGTGCACTGGGGCGCGCGGACGATCGACATCGACATCGTGCAGTTCGACGAGCTGGTCCAGGACGAGCCGGAGCTGACGCTGCCGCACCCGCGGGCCGCGCAGCGCGCGTTCGTGCTGGCGCCGTGGCACGACGCGCGGCCCGAGGACGTGCTGGTCGGGGCCGGGCCGGTCGCGCAGCTGCTGGCCGCGCTCGGCGGCGCGGCGGCGCAGGGCGCGGTTCGCCGGGACGATCTGGAACTGATGCTGCCGTAGGCGCAGATTCACGCCGATTCACCTCGGAGCGGGGCGGGGTGCGGCCGGGACGAGGTCGGGCCTCGGCCGCGCCGATCGTGGGTTTTCTGCCACGTTTCGGCGGTGCGTCGCTGTCCGGCGATCGTCAGGCGATCGTCAGACGGCGCTCTGGTCGCGGTCCGGTCGCGCTCCGGCGGCGGTCCGACGGCGGTCCGGCGGCCGTCCGGTAGCCGCCCGGTTGCTGTCCGGCAACCGTCCGGCGGAGCGGGTTTCCGGCCCCGGTTCGGCCGCGCTTCGTACCGGGTCGCACTGCTGGTCAGCGTGTCGTTCGGCAGTTCGGGCCGGGCTTGGGGCGCGCTCGGGCCGGGCCCGGAGCGGCCCGCGGCGGCGCCGCATATCGCCAGGGGCGCAGCGGCTCGCCTCCTTCGCCCCGGTCCGCGTACCGTGGACCCTGTGAAGCCCACACGTCCCCTGGCACTCGCGGCCACGTTCCTGGTGATCGGCGCCCTGTCCTACGGCGGTGTCCAGCTCTGGGCGCACTACGGCACCACGCCCGGCGTCCCGGCTTCCGCCCCGCTGACCCCGGCGATCCTGGCCGCCATCATCCTGGCCACCGCGCTGGCCTTCCGCGCGCGCCTGAAGGCGCAGCGCGAGGCGGTCCAGCGGGTCCTCGACGGGGAGCCGTCCCCGCCGATCCTGCCCGGGCAGCGCGCGCCCAAGCCGCTGGACCCGCTGCAGGCCGCCCGCGCGGTGATGTTCGCGAAGGCCTCGTCGATGGTCGGCGCGATCGTCTCCGGCGTGTACGCCGGCTACGGGGTGTTCCTGCTCGGCAAGCTCGACATCGACGTCTTCCGCAGCCGTGCGATCGTCTGCGGGATCACGGTCCTGTGCGGTCTGGCGCTCGTCGGCGCCGCACTGTTCCTGGAGTACGTCCTGCGGGTGCCGCCGAGCGGTCCGGACGACGGGGTGCCGCAGAACGGGAACAAGACGAAGACGGCCACACAGACGCGTCCGGTGCGCAACCGTCCGGACGGGACCTTTCCGGTCCGTCGGGAATCGAACCATTCAGGTTCTTGATTCGTCGGGTTTGTCCGAACCTTGCCCATTCAACCAGTGATGCGTAGCATCTCCATAACGGGCGGCGGTGGGTGGCGGGTGGGCGCAAGATCTTGATATCCGCGTGCCCGGTATCGCTCGTACGTTTCGCTTGTCCGTGCGACGCCGCAGCCAGTAATGTTCGGCCATGCGTCACGCTCGGCAGCTACAGGCCCAGCGACGCGGGGGCGACATAGCCGGCCCGGCATGGCCCTCGATCGTCGCCACCACCACGTCCCTCACAGGCGCGGCCGCGGGTATCGCGACCACGCTCGCCTGGAGTGATCCGTTCCATCTCCGGCTCGGCGTCGGCATGGCCGCCGCCGGCGGCCTCTTCTCCTCGGTGGCGATGTTCGCCGCGCGCCGCGATCGTGCGACCCGCCGCGAGCTGGTCGCCACCATGCGCGAGGACCACGCCGCCGAGCTGCGGTACGAGACCACGCGCCGGGACAAGCAGATCGCGGACCTCAAGACCGACGCGCTGGCCGCCGAGGAGACCGTGGTCCTGTTCGAGGAGCGGGCCAAGGAGGAGCAGCTGCGCGCGGACGCCTCCGAGGCGGCGCGCGTGCGGGCCGAGCACGACCTCGCGGTGCTCTCGGCGTGGGTCCAGCAGACCACGGCCGCGGCCGAGCTGACCCGCTCGGCGGTGCGGTCGTTCGCGCAGGTGCAGCCCTTCGAGCCGGCGCAGCAGTTCGAGCCGGTGTCGGTGCACGACCACGCCTTCGCGAGCTACCAGGCGGCGCGCACGGGGGCCTACGAGCTCGAATACAACCCGGGGTACGCGGCGCAGCACGCCGCCTACGACCCGGTGCCGGTGTACGAGACCGAGTACGCGGGTTACGCGGACTACACGGACTACACGGACTACACCGAGTTCATGGACTACGGCAGCGGAAACGGCGCCGCTTTCGACGCGGCACCCGGCATGACCCCCGGCACCGAGATCGACCTGCGGCCCGCCGCCGCGGTCCCGGTCCGTATGCAGGAACCGCAGCTGCCCGCCGAGATCCCGGCCCAGCTGCCCCCGGCCGAGGCCCGGCCGCTGCGCTCGGCGGTCCTGGCGGTCCGGGACGAGGTCGGCTTCGACGTCGCCGCCGAGGTCGACGGCCCGGGCCAGGACCCGTACACGGTCCCCGGCGTGGTCATGCCCCGCCAGCGCGAGGACGGACGGCCCGCGGCGCTCCCGTCGGCCCGCCCCGTGCCCCCGGAGCGCCTGTACCGGCCGTACCTCGCCGCGGACCAGGGCACGACGTCGAACGCGGCCCCGGTGGACCTGACGATGTACGACGAGACGCAGCAGATGGCGAAGATCGAGCACCGGCAGACCGGGACCGCCTGAGGTTCCTCAACCGGTTCCTCAATATGCTGAGGTTTCCCGGAAAAGGCCCCGCCGACGTCGGCGGGGCCTTTTCGTCGTCCGGCGGCGGGTTTCCTGTTACTTGGGAGTCCCCCGCGCGCCATGTTCACCGGGCTCTTACTCGGCTCTTGCTTGCTTGGCTCTCACTTGTCGATGTCCCCGACCACGAAGAACATCGACCCCAGGATCGCGACCATGTCCGCCACCAGATGCCCGGGCAGCACCTCGGCCAGCACCTGGATGTTGTTGAACGAGGCCGAGCGCAGCTTGAGCCGCCACGGGGTCTTGTCGCCGTGCGAGACCAGGAAGTAGCCGTTGATGCCCAGCGGGTTCTCGGTCCAGGCGTAGGTGTGGCCCTCCGGCACCTTCAGGATCTTCGGCAGGCGCTGGTTGATCGGGCCGACCGGCAGCGTGTCCAGCTTGTCGGCGCAGGCCTGCGCGATGTCCAGGGAGTTGTACGCCTGCTCCAGCAGCACCTCGAAGCGGGCCAGGCAGTCGCCGCCGCGGCCGGTGACGACCTTGAGCTTGTCGCGCACCTCCGGCTCGCCGTAGGCCAGGTACGGGTCGTCGCGGCGCAGGTCGAAGTCGACGCCGGAGGCGCGGGCGATCGGGCCGGAGACGCCGTAGGCCGCGATCTGCTCACGAGTCAGGACCCCGACGCCGCGGGTGCGGGCCCGGAAGATCTCGTTGCCGGTGATCAGCCGGTCGATGTCGGACATCCGGCCGCGCACCTTGGCGATCGCGGCGCGGACCCGGTCGGTCCAGCCCAGCGGCAGCTCCTCCTTCAGACCGCCGACCCGGTTGAACATGAAGTGCATGCGGCCGCCGGAGATCTCCTCCATCACCGCCTGGATCTCCTCGCGCTCGCGGAAGGCGTAGAAGATCGGCGTGATCGCGCCCAGCTCCAGCGGGTAGGAGCCGAGGAACATCAGGTGGTTGAGGATCCGGTTCAGCTCGGCCAGCAGGGTCCGGGCCCAGGTGGCGCGCTCGGGGACCTCCATGCCGAGCATGCGCTCGACGGCCAGCACCACGCCGAGCTCGCTGGCGAACGCCGAGAGCCAGTCGTGCCGGTTGGCCAGCACGATGATCTGGCGGTAGTCGCGCACCTCGAACAGCTTCTCGGCGCCGCGGTGCATGTAGCCGATGACCGGGTCGGCCGAGACGATGCGCTCCCCGTCCAGGACCAGCCGCAGGCGCAGCACGCCGTGCGTGGCCGGGTGCTGCGGGCCGATGTTGAGCACCATGTCGGTGGTCTCCAGGCCCGTTCCGGTGCCCGCGACGCGCTCGGTCAGCTGCTGGGAGGTCATGCCGGTCATTGTGCCAGGCGCCCTGGCCGCGGCCGTGCGGCGACCGGCGGGCGGGCGGTGAGCAGGTGGCGGGCAGTCTGTGAGCAGGCGTTGGACGGGCTCTGAGCTTGCGCCGATCACGGTTCGGTGACGACGTGGGACGGATGGGCAACGTGCGACGCTTCTCTGCGTCTATGTGGTGGGAGGCCCGTGCGACGGGCCGCGGGGTGGTCAGGGGTCGAAGATGAGACGAAGGCTTCGCGCTGTGGCGGCGGGCCTGATGGTGGTCGTGGCGGGGTCGGCCACGACGGCGGCGTTCGCGGACGGATCGGGCCCGGTGGCCACGTCCCCGGGCACGCCGCAGACGCAGACAGTGACGGGAGTCGCGGTCAACGGCGTGGAGCTGTCGATGACGGCCCCGGCGCAGCTGCCGCTGGACCTGCCGGGCCAGCAGCTGCCCGAGCGCGAGGTCGACGTCACGGTCAAGGACGTCGGCGGCCAGGGCTACACCGGCACGGTGACCACGACCCTGTCGGCCGACGGCGCCGGCGCCTCGGCCGCCACGCTCCGGGTCGACCACTACGACCTGCCGAGCAGCGCCTGGCAGACGCAGACCGTGCCGACGGGGCAGTCCTCGTTCGGGGTGACGGACAACGTCACCGTCCCGGCCAACGGCACACAGGTCGTGAAGGTCCGGTTGTCGCCGGGCACCGCGGCGCTCGACGACGTGAAGGTGAACGTGGCGGCCAACGGCGCGACGGCGGTCGCGACGATGCCGGTGGCCGGACCGTCGTTCCAGGCCTCCGGGCTGACCGGCACGGCGCGCGCGGGCGCCTCGACGGTGCTCACCGCCAAGCTGACCAACCCGACGGACGTCAACCTCGCGGGCATCCCGGTGAAGCTGCTGCTGTGCTCCTCGGGCTCCGCCGGCTGCGTCGCGCACGCCAGCGATGTGAAGGTCGAGGTGCAGACCGGCGGACCCTGGCACACCGTCACGGTGTCGGACGCCACGTCGACGACGCCGATGGCGGCGACGGTGCTGCCGGGGCTGGCGCTGCCGGCCGGCGGCACGGCGCAGTTCTCGGTGCGCGTGACGATCGGGGCCGGGGCCTTCGGGGCGCAGGGTTCCTCGGGTTCGTCGGGTACGCCGGGCTCGTCGGCCACGACCGGCCAGCCCTCGGGCCCGCCGACCTCCGTGGCACCGCCGGCCCAGCCGATGACGGTCCCGCTGGTCCTCGCCCCGGTCGGGCTGACCCTCACCGGCCAGCCGAACGTCTCCGGCGCGCTCACGGTCCAGCCGCCGCCGCAGCCGACCCCCACGACGCCGTCGAGCACGCCGAGCACCTCGGCGACCTCCGCGACGCCGACCCCGACCCCCTCGACGACGCCGACGTCGGTCGACACCCCCACCGACACCCCGACGGCCACGCCGACCCCGGGCCCTCTGGTCACCACGGAGGTGGCGAGCACGCCCGGCGCCACGTCGTCGAGCAGCCCGACGGTGCTGGTCGCGGCCGGGCTGCTCGCCGTATGCCTGGCACTGGTGCTGTGGTGGGTGCTGATGAAGCGCCGGGAGCGGATCGCGCGCGCCGACGGCGGGGCGGGTGACGTGCCGCTAGGGCATGACGAGGCGGAGCAGCATGGGGACGGGCAGCATTAGGGGCCGCTGAACCGGGTTCGTTGATTCGGCTATGGCTCGGGGTTCGTCCCGGCCTGCCGAGCGCCGCAGCAGAGCACGAACATGGCGAGGCCGGACCGAACCCTCGGCCCGGCCACGCCGGACCGGCGGCCACCGCCCCATGGCGGCCGCCGGTCGTCTGCGGGCGCGCTACAGGCCGCGCTTGGCCAGCTCCTCCAACAGGTTGTGCTTGCGCGCGTTGGCGGCGCGCAGTGCCTCGATGTAGGCCACGGCCTCGGACTTGCGGTGCAGCCGCTGGTACGCGGCCTTCAGGTGCTGGAGATACCGCGCGGCCTCGGCGTAGTCGCGCCGGTTCCGGGCCGCGATGCGTGCCTCTATGTGCTTCTTGTAGACGGGGATGGCGCTCGCCGGGTCGGTCAGGGCCCGGACGTCGGCCAGCCGCAGCTCCGTGTCGTTGACGTCGGCCCCCGGCGTGACCAGCTCGTCGACCCGGGCGGCGAGGTGGCGCCGCAGGTCGTGGTCGTCGTGCGCGCAGTCCAGCAGCAGGTTGATGAGGTCCTCGCGGTCCAGGATCCCCAGCAGCCGCCGCAGGCCCGCGATCTCCCGCTGCGCCGCCACGAACTCCGCGCTCCGCGTCTTGGTGACCGGCCCGTCCAGGTAGACCAGCCCGACCGCGACGCAGTGCCGACAGAAATCCCCGATCATCCCGCGCGGGCAGTCGCAGGAGTAGTCCAGACCGGCCGGCCGCCGGTCCAGCCGCACCTGCCAGGGCTCGGAACCGTAGACGGTCGCGGTGATCTCCGCCCCCGAGGTCCCGAGACTGTCGACGGCCGGGACGGAGGCTACCCCCCGCTGATAGGCGCGCGGCCCGGCCAACCGCTCCAGATCCTTCTTGCTGAAGAATGCTGTCATACACACATTCTAGCGAGCGGGTCTGACAAAGTCGGGGCGCAATCGGACTCTCTATCCCAAACACGGGTGGCGAAACCCGTGCGTGCGGATCGTTGTCGAGGCGTTATGCGGACCCTGCGATGGCAGGTCCGTGGCTACTGCACAGGCGTCACACGGACGGCCCGCCACAGACCGCGACCACCTGCGCGGCGGTGACGGTCGGGCCCGGCGGACGCTCCGCGTCGGTGGGCTGGTCGTTGCCGATGCCGACGCTGAGGGTCCCGTCTGCGGCCGGCGCCGCGATCCCGAGCTCGACCCACTCCCCGGCGTGCGAGGCGCCGGACATCGGGAACTGGCCGCCGCGTCCGGCCGTCGAGTAGTCGCCGAAGGCCAGGTTGGCCGGGCCGGTTGCGTTGTAGGCGAACAGAGCACATTCGGAGACGGCCGGGCCAGGGGTGAAGGTCCACGTGACGGTGGCGGTCGCGGTCTGGCCGGGAGCCACGGTCGGGACGACGAGATCGGCGTCGCCACAGCCGCCGAACGCCGCACCTCCGTGCGCCGGATCGGGGGACCAGCCGGTCGACGCGGACAGCGAGTGGCCGACGCCGTCCGGGCATCCGGGTCCTGCGATCGCCGTCCAGGGACCGCCGGCGGACCAGGGCGCTGATGACGCGGGGATCTGCAGGCTCTCGAACCACGCGAGGTTCGCGCCGAGCAGCCGTCCGGAGTAGCCGACGAGGGTGCGGGGGAGCGGCGGAGGCTGGCCGGGGATGGCTGACGCGGACCGGGGCGAGGTTGTGTTCGGCACGCTGGTCGAGGGATGCGATCGGGTGGTGATCGACGGCTGCGATGTGCTGGCGCGCGCCGGGGGAGCGGCGGCCGAACCACTGTTGGTCGCCAGGGCCAGGGCGACGGCTGCCGCCGCCACCAGGCCTCCGGCCGTTGTCGCGATGACCAGGCCGGTTCTTGGTCGTCGATCGGATGGCGGGAAAACGATGTTCTGGCGTGATTCCGTTTCCGGCTTCTCGGGGATGAACACGGTGGTGCCGTCGATCACGTTGTGTTCGGCGGGAGCCTCGGGCTGTGCTGCTGCCTCGTTTTCGCTTCGATCCGCCTCGGTTACGTCGATCGCCTCTTGTGCTGGCTTCTTCCGTTGCTCCTCCGCAGGAACGTCGTCCGGCTCCTGTCTCTGGACCTGATCTTGTCGGCTGTATTCGGCGAACTCTGCGGCCAACTCCGCTGCCGTCGGCCGCCCCTCGGCTTCCTTCGTCAGGCACCGCAGGACGACCTCCCGCAACTCCTCGGGCATCGAGACGAGATCCGGTTCGGCGTGCACCGTGCGGTACATCAATGTCGTGGGGGAGCCGTCCCAGAACGGACTCGTGCCCGCCGTCGCGTAGACCAGGCACGCGCCGAGCGCGAAGACGTCCACCGGCGGCCCGGTCTCGTGCCCCTCGATCTGTTCCGGCGCCATGTAGCCGGGGGTGCCGTGCAAGCCGCCGGTGGTGTTGAGCACAGCCAGGTCGGCGGCGCGCGCGATGCCGAAGTCGATGATGCGCGGGCCGTCCGGGGCCAGCAGGATGTTCGAGGGCTTCAGGTCGCGGTGGACCAGGCCCGCGGCGTGGATCGCGGCCAGCGCCTCGGCCAGGCGGGCGATCAGCGTGCCGGCGTTCTCGACGGTGAGCGACCCGAACCGCGGCACCTGCTGCGCCAGCGTCCAGCAGCGGAAGTACTCCGTCGCCAGCCACGGCGGATCGGCCAGCACGTCGGCGTCGACGACGCGTGCGGTGTGCCGGCCCGGGACGCGGCGGGCGGCGGCGACCTCGCGGATGAAGCGGGCGCGGAACTCCTCGTGCTCGGCCAGCCCGGCGTGCACCCGCTTCAGCGCCACCTCGCGGCCGGCGTCGTCGCGCGCCAGGTAGGCCACACCCATGCCGCCGGCGCCCAGCCGGCCGACGAGCGTGTAGCCGCCGACGCGCTCGGGGTCGCGCGGCCGCAGCGGCTCGGGCTCCGGCGGGTACAGGAACCCGGCAGCCAGCGAGGACTGCGGTCCGAACGTCCAGACGTTCGTTGCCTCCGTACCCACCACGCGCGCCACCTCCCGTGGCGGGAGCTTAAAAGGGTTTCAGCATCTTGAGAAGGTCAGCAGCCAGCCGAACCCGCCGAGGCCGGCGGGGTCGGTGAGCTCGGCGGCGGACGAGGCCCGGCTCAGGCCCCGGAGATAGCCGAGGGGATCGGAGGAGGCCAGGGCCAGATCGGGGCGCGCGCCGGAGATGCCCAGGTCGTGGAGGATCTCGCGCTGGGTGGTGAGCACGGTCTCCACGTCCGGGCCGAGGGTGGCGGCGCAGGCGTCGAGGGCCACGTGCGCGGTGATGTCGCAGGTGCCGTCCGGGACCGCGGGGACCTGGTGGCCGTCGCGGTAGCCGGTGAGCGTGCCGAAGCGGGGGCGGTCGGCGGCGGTGTGGGAGTAGTCGACGGCGACGGCGAGGCCGCGGTCGAGCCGGTCCACGGCGGAGCGCCAGGCCGCGTCGCGGTCCAGGCCGATCTCGGCGCGGGTGCCCGAAGAGTCGCTGATCTCGGTTCTATCGCCCGCGGAATCGCCGATCGGCCACCACCGCCCCAGCCACTCCCGCTGCGCCGCGTCCGGCACCGCCGCCAACCGCTCCGTCCCGCTCCCCGGCTCCACCTCCACGATCCGCGCGACCCCGTCCGGCCCGACCTCCGCGACGTCGCACACCACGTTGTCCAGCCACTCGTTCGCCAGCAGCAGCCCGACCACGCCGCTCGGCGCCGTCCCGCTCCACTCCACCGCCGCCGGCAGCCCCTCGGGCCGCGGCCCGAGGTCCACCGCCACCGTCCGCAGCCGCCCCGCGACGTCCGGCGCCTCGGCCGCCAGCCACCGCACCACCCCGGCCGCCAGCTCGCCGCGGCCGGCCGCCATGTCGACGAAGTCCAGCCGCGCCGGCGCGCCGAGCCGCCGGTCCACCCGCAGCAGCAGCCGGCCGACCGCCTCGGCGAACACCGGGTTGTGCGCCGAGGTGCGGAAGTGCGCGGCGGGTCCGGCCCCCGGCCTGCGGTAGAAGCCGTCCGGGCCGTAGAGGGCCTGGTCCATCGCCGTGCGCCAGGTCAGCCATTCCGTCACGGCGGCCACGCTACCGCCCAGGTCATGCGACCTGAGGATGACCGCCGGATCATCCCGCGGCGCCATGTCCGGACGGCCGGTGCGCGCCTACGCTGAAAACGTGTCTCGCGTCTACGCCTGGATCCAGCGCCACCCGAAGCTGATCGACGGCATCCCGGCCCTGATCCTGCTGCTGATCGGGATCGCCGCGCTGGCCGCGTCGGACGTCGGCTCCGGGGTGCGCAAGGTCCTGGTCGCGCCGCTGATGGTGGCGGCCATCGTGCCGCTCGTCTTCCGGCGCCGGTGGCCGCGGGGCACGTTCGCCGTCGCCGCGGTGGCGGCCTTCCTGAGCTTCTTCACCCTGGCGGCCGCCTTCAACGCCGCCGACCTGGCGTACCCGATCTACCTCTACACGGTCGCGGCCTACTGCCAGCGGCGCTGGTCGATCCCGGCGATGGTGCTGACGTACCTCGGCGCGCTCGTGCAGTTCGGGCTGCTGCACATGTACAACGATCCGTCGTCCACGCCGTGTGACCAGGCCGGCGCGCCCCCGATGCAGAAGGCCTGCTACCAGCAGCAGGCGCCGTTCAACGCCAGCGACCACTTCAACTGGGTCACCTTCCTGTTCGTCGCGGTGTTCATCGCCGGGCTCGTCGGCCTGGCCTGGGTCGCCGGCGACTCCATGCGCTACCGCCGCGAGTACTACGTGCGTCTTGAGGACCGCGCCGAGCGTCTGGAGCGGGAGCGCGACGCGCAGGCCCAGATCGCCGCGGCCGCCGAGCGCGCGCGCATCGCCCGCGAACTGCACGACGTGGTCGCGCACAACGTCTCGGTCATGGTGGTCCAGGCCGACGGCGCGACGTACGCGATGGACCAGGACCCGGAGGCGGCGCGCAAGGCGCTGATGGCGATCGCCCAGACCGGCCGCACCGCGCTGACCGAGATGCGGCGGATGCTCGGCGTGCTGCGCTCGTCCGACGACGTCGGCACCTACGTGCCGCAGCCCGGCATCGAGCAGCTGGGCGACCTGCTCGAGCAGGTGCGCTCGACCGGGCTGCCGGTGTCCCTGACGGTGGAGGGAGTGCCCCGGGAGATGCCGACGGGCCTGGCGCTGGCGGTGTACCGGATCGTGCAGGAGTCGCTGACGAACACCCGCAAGCACGGCGGCCCGCAGGTGAAGGCCTCGGTGGCGATGATGTACACCGACGACTGCCTGGTGCTGCGCATCGTCGACAACGGCCGCGGCGACGCGGCCCCCGGCGACGGCATGGGGCACGGCCTGGTCGGCATGCGCGAGCGGGTCACGGTCTTCGGCGGCACACTCGTCACCGGCCCGCACGTCTCCGGCGGCTACGCTGTGGAGGCGATCCTGCCCTTCGCCGGCCCGGAGTCCGCCGACCGGAGCGAACCGCAGGCCGAGTCCCAGGAGTCGTGACGTTGAGCCAGAGCACGCCGGAACCGATGCATCGGCTGGACCGGACCGACCGGATCGACCGGCTGAACCGGCTGAACCGGCTGGACCGGATCGATCCGACAGACGCGACGCCGCAGCCCGCCGACGGGACGGCCCCCATCCGCATCGTCCTGGTCGACGACCAGGAACTGCTCCGCACCGGCTTCCGCATGGTCCTGAACAGCCAGCCCGACATGTCCGTGGTCGGCGAGGCCGGCGACGGCCAGGCGGCCCTGGACCTGCTGAGCACCCTGCCGGCCGACGTGGTCCTGATGGACGTCCGCATGCCCCGCCTGGACGGCGTCGCCGCCACCCGCGAGATCGTGAAGCGAGGCGAGCGCCCCCGCGTCCTGATGCTCACCACCTTCGACCTCGACGAGTACGCCTTCACGGCGCTCAAGGCCGGAGCCAGCGGCTTCCTCCTGAAAGACGTCCCACCCCCGGACCTCCTGGCCGCCATCCGCGCCGTCCACAGCGGCGAGGCCGTGGTGGCGCCCTCCACGACCCGCAGACTGCTGGACAAGTTCGCCCCGATGCTCCCGTCGGAGAGCGAACCGGCCCCGCCGGAACTGAACGTCCTGACCGAGCGCGAGCACGAGGTGCTGCTGCTGGTCGCCCAGGGGATGTCGAACGCGGAGATCGCCGGAAAGCTGTTCCTGTCCGAGGCGACGGTGAAGACGCACGTCGGGCG
Source organism: Catenulispora rubra (assembly GCF_015356825.1). GTDB lineage: Bacteria > Actinomycetota > Actinomycetes > Streptomycetales > Catenulisporaceae > Catenulispora > Catenulispora rubra. The sequence continues at coordinate 23,825 of NZ_JAACYW010000085.1, forward strand.
GATCCTGATGAAGCTCGGCCTGCGCGACCGGGTGCAGGCGGTGGTGCTGGCTTACGAGACGGGGCTGGTCAAGGCTCGGGGGCGGTAGGGCTTGCTCGGGGCGTGACAATGCTCTGAATGGGTGAATGCTGCTGTTGTCGGCGCGGTGATTCGCTGGTTTGTGCACACTGGGTATTGGCAGATTAACTACCCGTATCCGGAGGTACGCTGTGAGTGTGACCGCAGAGCCGCTGCGCCCCACGCATGCCGGGCCGTATGTCGCTGAAGACCTGGATCGGATCCCTGATCTGCCTCCTCACACGGAGCTGATCGACGGGAACCTGATCTTTGTGAGCCCCCAGGCGTTCTTCCACCTTCTGGCCATCAACGCCATCAACAGCGCTTTGGAGCGGACGGTGCCGCCGGATCTGTTGGTGGCGGACCGGATGACAGTGAGACTCGACGATAAGAACCGAGTCGAACCCGATGTCCTGGTTGTCGACAACGCTGCGCTGGGCAGCATCCTCCAGACCAGCTTCGGGGCGGTCGACGTACTGCTGGTCGTCGAGGTCATCTCGCCCGAGTCGAGGACCCGCGACCGCAAGGAGAAACCGGGCAAGTATGCCGCCGCCGGGATCCCGCATTTTTGGATTGTCGACAACATCGGTGAGAAGACCGTGGTCGAGGTCTTCAAGCTCGACCAGGACCTTGGCTCCTACGAACTCGTGGGTCGATTCGACGGGGCTTTCGAGCTCCAAGAGCCATTCCCGGTGGCGCTGGACCTCTGGGAAATCGACAAGCGTCGCAGCTAGTCGCGTCCCAGAGGTCCCGGACGCCTACTCGATCCCCAGTGCCTGCTTGATCGGATCCAGCGCGAAGTACACCACGAAGAACAACGCCACGATCCACATCAGCCAGTTCACGTCCCGCGCCTTGCCGAGCACCACCTTCAGCACGCAGAACAGGATGAAGCCGGCCCCGATCCCGTTCGTGATCGAGTAGGTGAACGGCATCAGCGCGATCGTCAGGAACGCCGGGACCGCGATCTCCCAGTCGTCCCAGTTGATGTCCTTCGCCTGCGTCATCATCAGGAAGCCGACCGCGACCAGCGCCGGGGCCGCGGCCTGGGACGGCACGATGGTCAGCACCGGGGTCAGGAACGCCGCCAGGAACAGCAGCGCTCCGGTGACGATGTTCGCCAGCCCTGTGCGCGCGCCCTCGCCGACGCCGGCGGCCGACTCCACGAAGCACGTGTTCGACGATGCCGAGCCCGCGCCGCCGGCGGAGGCGGCCAGGCCGTCGATGAACAGGACGCGGCCGATGCTCGGCAGCCGGCCCTCCTCGTCGAGCAGGCCCGCCTCGCCGCTGATGCCGATGATGGTGCCCATCGCGTCGAAGAAGTCGGCCAGGATCAGGGTGAAGACGAACACGATCGCCGTCATCACGCCCGCGTGGTGGAAGCCGCCGAACAGGCTGAACTTGCCCAGCAGGCCGAAGTCGGGGTGCGCCACGATGCCGTGCGGGACCTTCGGGGCGATGGTGCCCCAGGCCTCGTCGGGGACCGTGGCGATCTTGTTCACCACGATCGCCAGGACCGTGGTGCCGACGATGGAGATCAGCAGGCCGCCGGGGACCTTGCGGACCAGCAGGCACAGGGTCAGCAGCACGCCGATGCAGAACACGAACATCGGCCAGCCCTTGAGCGTGCCGCCCGCCCCGAGGGTGACCGGGGTGCCCGCGCCCTTGCCGACGAAGCCAGCGTCGACCAGGCCGATGAAGGCGATGAACAGGCCGATGCCGACGCCGATGGCCTTCTTCAGGGCCAGCGGGATGGCGTCCATGATCTTCTGCCGCAGTCCCGTGACCACCAGCAGGCAGATGCCCAGGCCCTCCAACACGACCAGGCCCATCGCGTCCGGCCAGGACATGGTCGGAGCCAGGGTGAAGGCCACGACGCCGTTCAGGCCGAGCCCGGCCGCGATGGCCAGCGGCAGGTTGCCGCCGACGCCCATGATCAGCGTCATCACGCCGGCCACCACCGCGGTGGAGGTGACCAGCTGGGTGTGGTTCAGGACGTGGCCGAACTTGTCCTTGGCGCCGCCCAGGATGATCGGGTTCAGCACCAGGATGTAGGCCATGGTGAAGAACGTGGCGAGCCCGCCGCGGGCCTCACGGACGTATGAGGATCCCCGCTCGTGCACCTTGAAGACGCGTTCCAGGACGCCCACCCCGCCGGGACCGCCTGCGCTTCCCGTCTGAACTGACAAGCTCCCACTCCTCGCCTGGTGAAATGTGCCGCCGTTACGGAGATCCGTGCCGTCGATATCCTGTCCACATGACAACCCAGGGCCGCAGGCGCCGAGCGGAGGAACCGGAGGGCACGCCGGAGCGTGACTCTTCCGGGCGCACCGCCCAAAGAGGCCGCGCCGGCCGGCCCAAACTGGAGCCGATGCAGATCAACGAGCCAAAGGTTATCTGGATCGGTATCGGCCTGTGGGCTGCCGCTTTCCTCATCTTGTTGCCTTTTCGTAAAACTCTGATCTCCGACGGCCACGGCTGGTGGCTCTACACCCCCCTGGCCGGGGCCGGACTCGGGATGCTGGGCCTGCCGATGGTCGGGCGCCGCAAGGCGGTCATGCGGCGGGAGACCGAGCACGGCCGCCAGGTCGGGCACGAGGAGCCCGCCGGACGGGAGCGCAAGGGGCGGGGGCGGGGACGCGACAAGGGGCGCGACAGCAGCCGGGACAGCAGTCGCGACGCCCGCGAATCCGCCCGCGACTCCGGCCGGGACAACGCCCGCGACGCCAGCTGGGAAACCAACCGCGACACCGGTCGAGACACCGGCCGAGACACCAACCGCGGCCGAGGTCGTCGCTGATCCGAGCCCCGCACAGCCCCATCGGGATCGGCTCATCGGATCGTAGGACCATACGCTTTCTTCGTGACCTTGGCAGCCGCTGAGTCGTTGATCGTGCGTGATCGCCCCCTTATCGGTCCCCTATAGAGACGTCAGCGCCTCGGAACTGTCGTGGTCCCTGGAGGCCCCCGACCAGCCGCCCTTACACAGCGACAGACACCCGGTCGGCAGCCTCGACGTCGAAGTCCGCATCCTCGGCGCCTCGCACCAGATCCTGGTCCGTACCGCCGACCGCGGCCGCCTGGTCTGCCGCGAGACCGTCGCCTGCCGCGAGGCCGCCCCGGGCCCGCTGCCGATGGCCATCGAGCGCGAACTCGACGACGGCTATCACTACGAGGTCCGCTGCGACGTCCGCGAGGTCGACGCCGGCCACTTCCCGGCCTGGGCCTCAGCGCTGCGCGACTACGTCGGCGCCCTCCCCGAGGCCACCATCGCGGTCTTCCCGGCGATCCCCGACGCCATCACCGCCGTGGTCGTCGAACCGCTCCCGGCCCGGCTGCACGGAGTGCTGTGGCGCACCTGGCACACCTACCCGCACGCCGGGGGCGGCGGGGACGTGGTCGCCACCAGGACGGTCCTCTACCTGGCACCCCCCTCTGGTGGCGCCGGAGGGGGCATGCCAGGCTTGAGGCCATGACGACGGCCTTGATTACCGGGGCGACGGCCGGCATCGGTGCCGCGTTCGCCCGCCGTTTCGCGGCGGCCCGCTATGACCTGGTGCTCGTGGCCCGCAACGTCGAGCGCCTGGAGAACGCCGCCGCCGAGCTCAGCCTGCTGGGCGCCGGCAAGGTGGAGGTGCTCTCCGCCGACCTGGGCACCGTGGACGGCCGCGCGCTGGTCGAGGACCGCCTGGCCGATCCGCTGCGCGGGATCGACGTGCTGGTCAACAACGCCGGCTTCGGCCAGGGCAGCGCCTTCCTGTCGCATCCGGTCGAGGACGAGGAAGCCATGCTCGACGTGCTGGTGCGCGCCGTGCTGCGGCTGACCCGCGCCGCGCTGCCGGGCATGATCGAGCGCGGCAAGGGCGCGATCATCAACGTCTCCTCGGTCGCCGGCTTCGTGCCGCGCGGCACGTACAGCTCCGCCAAGGCCTGGGTCACCAACTTCAGCGAGTCCGTCGCCGCCGAGGTGCACGGCACCGGCGTGCGGGTGGTCGCGGTCTGCCCCGGGTTCACCCACACCGAGTTCCACGAGCGCGCGGACATCGACACCGGCGACATCCCGGGGTGGATGTGGCTGGAGGCCGACGAGATCGTCGAGGGGGCCCTGCGGGACCTGCGGCGCGGAGTTCCGGTGAGCGTGCCGAGCATGCAGTACAAGGCGATCACCGCGGTCGCCAAGCTCGTCCCCCGGAATCTGGTCACCAAGGTCAGCCGCGGGATGTCCAAGCGCTGGTAACGTGCCACCAGGCACGCGGTCCGCACGATGGCGGGCACGCGGGTGACTTCCCGGCGAGGGGGTGGGTACGCGATGGCGTTCGAGGTCGAGGTGCCAGTGCGGCACAGGACTATGTGGCTGGCGTTCACCGATCCCGAGAAGATGGCGCGCGCCGTGCCCGGGCTGACCGTCGACGCGGTGCACGCGGTGCCCCCGGCCGACGGGCCCGAGGGCGTCGCCGGGGACGTGGTGGCCGGCCGGTTGAAGCTGCGCGTGGGCTCCGGCGCCGGGGCCGCTATCACCTACCGCGGCACCGCGTGCATAGCGGGTGCCGAGGCGCACAAGGGGACGCTGGACATCGCCGTGGACGCCGCCCAGGCGCGCGGGAACGGTGCGCTGGCCGGGTATCTCCGGGTCACACTGGTCCAGGCCGGGGAGGCCGGCGATCGGACCCTGGTCACGGTGGTTCCGGAGCTGGAGCTCTCCGGGCGCGCTCTGGAGTTCACCCAGGAGGACTGGCACGGCGCCGTCGAGGCGTTGGGCGCGGCCTGGATCGACGTGCTGGCCGGGCAGTTCGGTGAGGGTTCTGCGGCGGAGGCGGCGGAGGTGCCTCGGGTGCCCCAAGTGCCCGAGGTGACTGAGCCTGCTGATTTGTCCGAGGCGGCCACACCGGCAGAGGCGACCGAGTCAGCTGTGGCGACCGAGTCGGCCGTGGCGGAGCCGTCGAATAAAGAACTGGAATCCGAATCGGAATCCGACAAGATCACCAATGCCGGGATCCCCGCGGTCTCCCCGGCCGCGGCGCCGTCGAACGAATCGCTCTCGGACGAATCGCTTTCCGAAGACCCGTTGGCCGCGGTCTGGAACGGCCGATACGAGAAGAACCGCTGGCTCCCGCTGATCACGGCTCTGGCATTGTTCCTGCTGATCAAGCGCAGGCGGCGCCACCGCGCCGACAAGCCGGGCGCGGATTCATCATTTAGGATGGAATAGCCCTCAGATAGCTGCCTTGAGTAGACCTCGGCTCGTACATTGGCGCGCAAGTCGGTACATCACACCGGATGCCTGGAAGCCGGGCGGACCCCGCGCGGCGGCCAGTGACGCAGCAGCACGATCGAGGAGCACCAGCAGCATGTACGTCGAGGGATGGAACGTCCACCGGGTCATCCGGCCCGCCCGCCTCGCCAACGCCGTCGTCGAGCGGCTGCTGCTGCGCATACTGGAGGGCGAGTTCCCGCCGGGCACGGATCTGCCCCCGGAGGCGGCGCTCGCGGCCGAGTTCGCGGTCAGCCGCACCATCCTGCGCGAGGCGCTCAAGGCTCTGGAGGAGAAGCGCGTCCTGCGCATCCGCCACGGCCGCGGCACCACCGTCCGCCCCAAGGCCGAGTGGAACCTGCTCGACCCGCTGGTGCTGAGCGTGCAGCTGGAGTACGAATCCTCCCCGGAGCTGGTCGCCGAGCTCGGCGAGGTCCGCACGGCCCTGCTCACGCTGATGGCCGAGCTGGCCGCCCGCCGCATCCACCCGCCCCAGCGCGAACAGCTGGCCGCGGCCCTGGAGCGGATGCGCGCCGCCGCCGAGGACCCGGGCCCGTTCCACGACGCGGCCATGGCCTTCACCCGCACCCTGGCCGAGGCCGCCGGCAACGAGGTGGCGCGCTGCGTCATCGAGACGATCGACGTGCCCTACGGCGGCCAGGAGGACAACCCGGCCAAGCTCGTCGAGACGATGAAGCTCCGCCTGCTCCTGGCCGAGGCGGCGCACGCCACGGTCGCGGCGGGCCCGGGCGCCCCGGCCGGCTCGCTGCCGGTCCCGGCCCCGGCCTCGGCGGCCGCGGCACCGGGCCAGCAGGTCCCGGCCCCCGCGACCGCCCCCGGCGCGCAGCCGCTGCGCCAGGGACAGGTCGCGACGGTCCCGCTGAACCGGCACGGCGTGCGGACGCCGATGCAGCAGTCGGCCCGGGTGTAGGCAGGCAAGCCCTCCTGCTGATTCGGGGGATTCCCGTGAAGAGCGCGCATATGGCCCCGCCGGATTGAGAGATCCTGCGGGGCCTTCGTGCTGTCTGCGCGTGCTATCTGTTTGACTGCGTTGTGTGTTTGACCGCGCTACGTGCCCGGCCGTGCTACCTGCGCGACAACAACCGCCGCAGCTCTACGGGAGTGCTGCCGACGTGGTCGCGCACCGTCCGAGTCAGATGCGCCTGGTCGGCGAAGCCGAGGTCGTGCGCGAGGTCCGCCAGCGCCGTCTCCCCGTCGGTGAGCCGGTCCATGACGCGGCCGACGCGCACCCTGTTGCGGAAGCGCGTCAACGACGTACCGGTTTGCCGCGAGAAGACGCGGCTGAGACGGAACGGCGAGACTCCCAAGAGCTCCGCGAGGCCGCACAGCGTCGCCGATTCAGGGACGTCGGCCAGGATCGCCTCACGCGCCGCCGCCGCTAATACGCCGTCCCCGATCACGGATTTCGTTGCGTATCCGGCAGCCAGTGCGACAAGCCTAAGGAGTTCTTCGGCGGCGGCGTAGTCCGCATCTCCTGTAGAGGCCGCCACTAGTAGCCGCCTATGTGCCAACTCAATGCGCGCGTCTACATATACGACGCTCCCTACAGGGAGCCGCCCCCAGAGATCTCTGGAGAATCCCACTGATGTGCAGACATCCCCGCCTGCCGGATGCGCGAAGCGCTCCTCTTCTCCGGGAGTCGCCACATAGGCGGTCGTGCGGTCCACATCGGTCTCGACTCCGTTGGTCCAGCGCCGGAACCGTCCTTTACGGATCAACACCAGACGGTGCGTCTGGTGCTCCTCAGAGCTCGACCACGCCGGACCCCCACCGAGGCAGTCGACCTCGTGCACCGAGAACTCGGGCCGTACTGCGAGGGTCGTGGCGGTCTGCACATCACCGACGCTACGCGCCGGGACCGACAGGAGCGCGTCCGCAAGAATCTTCAATACGGCCCCGGTCTGTGCGGCGCATCCTCTCCCCATGAACGCACCACTGACCCTCACCACGATCATGTTCGACAGCGCCGATCCGGTGGCTCTCGCCGCCTTCTACAGCGCCGCCACCGGCTGGCCGATCACCGACACCGACGAGACCTTCGTCTACGTCGGCGAAGGCCCGGTCCACCTCGCCTTCCAGAAGGTCGCCGACTACCAGCCCCCGGCCTGGCCCGACCCCGCCAAGCACGCCCACCTGGACTTCACCGCCGCCGACAAGGCCCAGGCGATCCAGGACCTGCTGGCCGCCGGCGCGAAGCAGCCGGAGTTCCAGCCCGGCGGCGAGCGCTGGACGGTCCTCACCGACCCCGAGGGGCATCCCTTCTGCGTCGCCGCAGCGTGATACCCCTGCGACGCCCCTGAGGACTGCCCGATAACGTTCGGGCAGTCGAGGGGGAGGGGCGATCTCATGAGGCCGATGCTGTTGATCGATGTGGCCGGACCTCTGAATCCGTACGCAGCGAAACCGACGCAGCGTCCCGAGGGCTATACGACGCACCGCTTCTTACCGCCGAGCTGGGCCGAGGAACGCAAGATCCTGCTGACCCTCCTGGGGATGCCCGACGAGAAGGTCAAACCACTGCGGGTCTGGCTCAACCCCGACCACGGCCCGGCCCTGGCCGCGCTGCCCTTCACCCTGGTCTGGGCCACCACCTGGGAGCACGAGGCGAACGAGTACATCGGCCCGGTCCTCGGCCTGCCCGAACTGCCGGTCATCGCCTGGCCCGAGGACCGCGTCGAGCCGGCGGACGGGGTCTACTGGAAGACGCCCGAGATCGTGGCGTGGGCGGACGGCCGTCCGTTCGCGTGGATCGACGACGAGATCACCGACGCGGACCGGGTCTGGGTCAGCGACTGGCACGACGGCCCCGCGCTGTTGCGCCGGATAGACCCGGCGATCGGCCTGACGACCGAGGACTTCGAAGCGTTGGCCGCCTGGGCCGAGTCGATGGGCACAGACTCTGCAGACGGACGCTAAAGCTCTGCAGACGGACACTAAAGCGAATCGGCCCTGCGGGATCTCTATAGCGAATCCCACAGGGCCGTCTCTGCGACCGTCTTTCCACTCGGTCAAACAGCGCTCCACATCCGCTGCTGGGCCGGCGCCGCCTGAGGCTGCGGCGCGTCCCCGTGTCGGCCGGCCAGCAGCAGTGCCCGCGCCAGGCACACCGCGGCACCTGTGCTCAGCAGTGCCCGTGCGATGTTCCAGGCGTTCCACGTGTCCTCGAACCGTGCCCGCACGGCCGCCGGGTCGGCGATCTTCGCGGCGGCGCCGGCGTTGGCCAACTGGTTGTTCAGCGGAATGTTGACGGCCATCGTGGTGAGCAGGCCGATCGTATAGAGCACCAGGCCGGCGGCGATCCAGAGGCGGAGCCGGCGGTCGTGGCGGTAGGTGCGCAGGGCCCAGGCCGACAGGACGAGGGCGCCGAAGAAGCTCAGGAAGAACACCGGGTTCTCGATCTTCTTGTTGATGTTCTGCATCGCCTCGATGAAGGTCCGGTCGGTGGAGGCACCGAGTCCCAGCATCACCGAGCAGGCGAAGGCGTAGTAGACGCCGGCGATGAGGCCGGTCACGACCGTCGCGGCGGCCAGGATGCCGCTGCCGGACACACGCGTCTTCATTTCCAGGCTCCGTTCTCGGCTGCGGTGCGGGCGTACTCTGCGAAGTCGCGCGGCGGTCGGCCTATAGCGCGCTGCACTCCGTCGGCCACATAGGCGTTGCGGCCGTCCAACACCTCGCTGAAGAGGTACGCGAGGATCTCGATCACTTCCGGCGCCTCTCCCGCTTCCGCGAGGAACGCGGTGAAGGCCTCCAGGGGAACCGACGTATACGTGACTTGCCGTCCTGAGGACTCCGCTATAGCGCTGACCGCCTCCGCGAACGTCAGCAGACGCGGTCCGGTCACCTCGTAGATCTGGCCGTGGTGTCCGTCCTCCGTGAGCGCGGCGACCGCGACGTCGGCGATGTCGTCGACGTCGATGAACGGCTCCCGCATGTCGTCGACCGGCAGGACCACCTCCCCGGACATCACCGCGTCGTAGAAGGCGCCCTCGGAGAAGTTCTGCGCGAAGAAGCTGGCGCGGACCACTGTCCATTCCAGTCCCGACTCCGCGACGACCTCCTCGGCGCGCTGTGCCTCCGCTTCACCGCGACCGGACAGCAGCACCACGTGCCGCACTCCGGCCTGTCGGGCCGCCGCGGTGAACTCTGCGATCGTCTCGGGCGCCCCCGGCACGGCTATGTCCGGGAAGAAGGACACGTAGACGCTCGTGACGTCCTGCAGCACGGCCGGCCACCCCGCGGGGTCGTCCCAGTCGAACGCCGGGCTCGCCGAGCGGGAACCACGCCGGACGTTCGCGCCGGCGGCCTCCAGGCGGTCGGCCACCCGCCGTCCGGTCTTGCCGGACGCGCCGAGGACGAGGATCGGAGAGTTTTCCGGGCTCTGGCCCGGGCTCTGGTTCGGGCTTGCGTTCCTGTTCGTGTTCTCGTTCATGACTCCAGTACAGCGGCCAGGAGTGAGATCCAGAATGGTCCAGACTCCACGCTTCCATACGCGATCGTCTACAGTCGGAGGATGGACGTCATAGCCGGGTTGCTCAACGGGCCGCGTGCCGACGGTGCCTTCCTCCTGCGTTCGCTCCTCACTCCGCCCTGGTCGCTACGGGTCCAGGACGAGGCGCCGCTGACCCTGGTCGCGGTGATCTCGGGGACCGGCTGCGTGGTTCCGGACGAGGGTGTGCCGACCCGGCTGCACACCGGCGACCTGGCGATCTTGCGCGGCCCCGATCCGTATGTGTTCGCTGACGACCCCTCCACGGCGCCGCAGGCCGTCATCCATCCCGGCCAGCGCTGCACCACGCCCGACGGCGAGGAGCTCGGCGACTTGCGTACTCTCGGCACGCGCAGTTGGGGCAACGCCCCCGACGGCAGTACGGTCCTGGTCACCGGCACGTACCAGGTCCTCAGCGAGATCTGCGCGCCGCTGCTGTCCGCTCTCCCTCCGCTGGCCGTGCTGCGCGACGGGGAGTGTGACACTCCGCTGATCCCGCTGTTGGGTGACGAGGTGGCCCGCGACACCCCCGGCCAGGACGCGGTCCTGGACCGCCTCCTGGACCTGCTGACCGTGGTCGCGCTGCGCACGTGGCTGGCGCGTCCCGACGTGGAGACGCCTGCCTGGTACCGCGCGCAGGACGACCCGGTGGTCGGCACGGCGCTTCGCTTGATCCACGACGCTCCTGCGCAGCCGTGGACTGTCGCAGCGCTCGCCGACGCCGCGCACGTCTCCAGAGCCGCACTTGCGCGGCGCTTCACCACTGAGGTCGGGGAACCACCTATGGCCTACTTGGCGAACTGGCGGCTGGCGCTGTCCGCAGACCTACTGCGTGACCCCGCCGCGACGATCGCATCAGTGGCCGAACAAGTCGGGTACGGCAGTGCGTTCGCGCTAAGCGCAGCCTTCAAGCGGGTGCGCGGGATCAGCCCTAAGGAGCATCGGGAGCGGGCCATCCGAGAGGCAATGCCTGTGGCGGCAGTGCGACCCTGGCGCGTGGCTGTGTAAGTTCCGCCCTTAGAGGCGGCTGCCTCTAAGGGTTCTCTACCGGAGACTCACCGCCATGGCCTCTACAGCCAACAGCGGCGCCACATTCCTCTCCACGGCCTTCCGGCACGCCAGCACCGCTTCGATCCGCCTTAGCGTCGCTTCGGGTGTTCCCGCCGCAGCGACTTTACGTACGGCGGCGTACTGGTCGTCATGGATGGGCTCGGTGACGTCGCCACCCGCCCCGCCGATCGCGCCGAGCTGGACGGCGAGCACATCGCGGTAGAACGCCGCGAGGTCCACCAACGCCAGGTCCAGTGCGTCGCGCTGCATCCGGGTCGTGCGCTTCTTCTGCCGCGACTCCAGGTCCTTCAGCGCGCCGGCGGCGCCGGGCATCGCTTTGCGCGACCCCTCCTGGTAGCCCAGAGCGACGCGCATCTCCGCGGTCTCTATGACGTTCCGGTCCTCGGCTTCGCGCTTCGCCTCGGAGATGGTCGCGTCGACCAGCCTCTGCGCCGCGGACAACGCCGACCCTATGTCGGTCAGCGAGGACGCCAGCGCCAGGACCTCCGTGCGCTTCGCGCGCGCCTCGTCATCCGTCGCCAGCCGCTTAGCCCGCCCGATGTGCCCCTGCGCGGCGCGGGCGGCCTCGCGGGCGCGGATCGGGTCCACGCCGTCGCGCCGGACCAGGATCTCCGCGACCGCCGTCGAGGGCGGCGTGCGCAGCAGCAGGTGGCGGCAGCGGGAGCGGATCGTGGGCAGCATGTCGTCGCGGCCCGGGGCGCACAGGATCCACACCGTGCGCGGCGAGGGCTCCTCCACCGACTTCAGCAGGACGTTGCCGGCGGCCTCGGTGAGCCGGTCGGCGTCCTCGATCAGCAGCACCTGCCAGCGGCCCGAGGACGGGGTCATCGACGAGCGGCGCACCAGGCCGCGGGTGTCGGCCACGCCGATCGAGAGCTGGTCGGTGGCCAGCTGGAGCACGTCGGGGTGGGTGCCCTCCAGGACAGTCCGGCAGCCCAGGCAGTGCCCGCAGCCCGGCTCGCTCTCCGTCGTGCACTGCAACGCCGCCGCGAAGGCGCGCGCCGCCGTCGAGCGGCCGGAGCCCGGGGGGCCGGTCAGCAGCCAGGCGTGCGTCATGCCGTTGCCGAGCGCGGCCTGCGAGAGCTCGGCGCCGATGTGGTCCTGGCCGACCAGGTCGGTCCAGACGCCGTAGGGCTCGAACGGCGCGCCGCCGCTCACGCGTCGTCCCCGCCGTGCCGTGACGGCTGCCGGGCCCCGAACAGCTCGTCGGCCATGGAGAGCGCGTCCTGTTCCGGTTCCTCGTCGAACTCCGGCTTGGTGATGTAGTCCGGGACTTCCCATTCGCTGAGGACCGGCGGTGCGGAGATCTCCTCGGCTCGCGGTGTGGTGCTGGGGGGAGTCGGCTTAGGAGTCGGCGTGACGGCGCGCGTGGACGGTGCATACGAATCCATCGTCTGCTCCGGCCGGGTCGCCGGTCGGTCGGTCGGCGCGAGCCGCGAGGACAGCTCACTGGAGCCCGCGCCCTGAGCCCGCTCGCGCGCCGCGCGCTCGGCCTTGGCCGCTTCTTCCTCTAAGCGCCGCATGTTTTCCTGGCGCGCGAACTCCCGCGCGTCCTGCTCCCGCTGCGCCTGGTCCTGCTGTTCGGCTTCGGCCTCGGCGCGGCGGCGCTCGGCGTCGGAGAGCTCTGCCATCTGTACTGCGCGCTCCTGCGCAGCCTTGCGGCGCTCCTCCTCACGGCGTGCCGCTTCCTCGGTCATCTGCTGACGCGACAGGTGGATCCGGCCGTCCAGCCGTGCCTTGATCCGCCCGGAGATCTGCTCGATCGTCTCCAGGGCGTTGATCACGATGAACCGCTCCGGCTCGGCCGCGGCCAGCTCCAGATAGCGGTTGCGGACCCGGCGGTGGAAGTCCACGGACTCCAGCTCCAGCCGGTCGGCCGGGGTCTTGCGCCGCCGCGCCGCCTCGATCGGGTCCAGGTCCATCAGGACCGTGACGTCCGGCATCAGGCCCTGCGTGGCCCAGTGCGACAGCAGCTCGACCTCCCGGGCCGACAGCGCGCGGCCCGCGCCCTGATAGGCCAGCGAGGAGTCGACGTAGCGGTCGGTGATCACCACCGCGCCGCGCTCCAGGGCCGGCCGGACCACCCGCTCGACGTGGTCGGCGCGGTCCGCGGCGTAGATCAGGGCCTCGGCGCGCGGGGAGATGACGTCGGCGTTGTGCGCGTCCAGCACGATGTTCCGCAGCTTCGTGCCCAGCGGCGTCCCGCCCGGCTCGCGGGTCACCACGACCTCGTGGCCGCGCCCGCGCAGCCAGTCGGCCAGCAGGTCCAGCTGCGTGGACTTGCCGCTGCCGTCGCCGCCCTCGAAGGACAGGAAGGTACCGGTGTAGGTGTGCGCGGGCCTTTCGATCCCGGTGCCTTCCGGCAGCGGGTTCCCGTCGGCTCCGGCCGCCGGTCCGGAGGTGGTCCCCGACTCCGCCACGCCCCCGGCGCGCGTCGGAGCGGCGGTGCGCTTGAGCGCCGCCTTCAGTTCGTTCCGCAACGATTTCCCTGGCACGTCATCCATCATCCTGTACGCCACCCACCCGACGCCCATCGCCAGCAGTCCCGCGCCGAAAAGAGTGATGGCCGCGCCACCATAGGTGATAGATGCGCCGGGAACGCTAAGCGTGTGTGCCCCGAACATGCCGGCCACCGCCGGGGACACGGCCAGGATGAGGACCAGCGTCACCCGGATCAGGGACTGGACGAAGGCGAACGTCCGGCCGCGCAGCTCGTCGGCCACCTCGCGGCCCAGCATCGTCTGCCCGATGATCCACGCAGTCCCGCCGAGGAAGCCGATGACCAGCGCGCACAGCACGCTGATCAGCAGGACCGGCACCAGGGCGAACACGCAGAGGACCAGCCCCGCGGCGAAGATGACGGAGCCGAACAGCCGCTGCCGCGACACCCCGGCCAGCACCCGGGAGCCGGAGAACATCCCGGCGGCCAGGCCGAGGAAGACGGTGCCGAACAGGACTCCGTACGCCGCCTGGCCTGCGTGGAGATCGCCGACGTAGGTCCGGGCCAGCCCGACCACCGCGCCGCCGGCCGCGAAGGCCCCGGTTGTGCCGATGATCACACCGCGGATCCGCTTGTCCTCGCCGAGGTAGTGCCAGCCGTCGAACAGGGTGCGCAGTGGCGAGCGGGTGTCGGTGGTGTGGCGACGCTCTGCGGCGCGCTCTGTAGCGGACCGCGCAGGGATGCTCTTAAGGCGCGCAATCGTAAGAGCGGAGAACAGGAATGTAAGCGCATCGAAGTAGAGAGCGAGGCTGACCGGTTTGGCCGTGAAGAAGTTCCACTGGCTTGCGAGGCCCCTCGTGATCAGCGACAGCACGGTGAACACTCCCGCCGCGATGGGAGCGGTGCCGTAGGCGGTGAGCAGTGACACCTGGTTCGCGGGCTCCAGGAGCCGCGGCGGGACCAGGTTCGGGACCGTCGCCTCCTTGGCCGGGATCCAGAACATCGCCGCGATCTCGATCAGGAAGGTGGCCGTGAACAGCCACCACAGGCTGCCGACCAGCGGGATCGAAATGAAGAACAGGCAGCGAGCGCTGTCGCCGGCCACCATCGTCCAGCGCCGGTCCAGCCGGTCGGCGACCACCCCGGCGATCGGCCCGAACAACACGGCCGGGATCAGCCGGACCACGAAGACGCCAGCGACCGCATAGGAGCGGCCCGCATAGCCGCCTCCGGCCAGGGACACCGCCAGCGAGGACTGCGCCAGCAGCCCGAGCCAGTCCCCGAGGCTGGACAGCGACAGGGCCGTCCACAGCCGGCGGAAGTCGGGGATGGCGAGCACGTCGCGGATCCCGGCCGGTGATGACTCCATGCAACCACGGTAGTGCTCTGTGTTTTCGAACGGGGCGGTCGCGTGCCGTGGTTCGGCGGCGCGGGTGATTCTCCGTACCGCCGGACCACGGATATCCGACCTGCGGCCGGGTGCGGGTCGGCCCGCCGTCCCCGCCGCTTCACCAGGCGATGGCGCTCTGCATGTCGTACTGCCAGTAGGTGACGAACGCGGAGTTCTGGTCCACGACCGTGCCGTTGGGCAGGGGCAGCTTCAGGGAGCCGGGCAGGGAGCCGGACTGGTCCAGGGACTCCAGGAACACCTCGACCTGGGGCTCGACCTTGCCGGCGGAGCTGTCGGCGGCGGAGGTGCCGATGGAGGCGTAGGCCGACTGGCCCGGGTCGATGGTGACCACGGCCTGCGGCTTGCTGTCCTCGACGGCCTGGGTGACGGCCTGCTGGTCGGCGTCGAAGCGCAGGTCGGGGTAGTAGTACACGCTGCAGGCGGCGGTGCCGGTGTTGGTGACGGTGAGCAGGACGTGGTTGATGGGGCGGACGAGGGGCACAGTCTCCCCCTGCACATACCGATGCAGCGTCGAGGTCCCCACATGCAGCCGCTTCGCCAGGACCCCGTAACTCAGGCCCGACCGCTCCTTCAAATCGCTCAGCAGAGCGGCGAAACCCTC
>NZ_JAACYW010000850.1 GCF_015356825.1 Catenulispora rubra
GCATGGCGTACAGCCGGGTCGACACCCGGTCGGTTCTGGTCTCGACCGCGGCGGTCGGTTCCTGCGTCATCATGGGCTCCCTCTCCCGGCGGCGACCCGTCGAGCTGTGGTGGTTGAAATTATTATCCAGTGAGGGTCTAGCGCAAGACCGCGGCAAGAATTATTTTCTTCTCCGTCCACTCGGCCGTCACTCCATCGCCCAACGGAGGCCACGATGCCTACCCCGAACCTCGTCATCGGCGTCGATGCCGGCGGTACCAGCACCCGAGCGGTGCTGG
>NZ_JAACYW010000851.1 GCF_015356825.1 Catenulispora rubra
TCGTCCACCTGTACGCGGACACCGGCGACGGCGCCTATCTGACCGCGGCTGTCGCACTGGCGAACTGGATCCAGAACAACACCTTCGACGGCACCCGAGGCGTGCCCGGCTACACGGGCGGTCAGGACGCGGACAACAACCCCCTGACGTACAAGGCGACCGAGCACAACATCGACGTCGGCGCGTTCTTCGCGGCCCTGGCCAAGGTGTCCTGCGACCCCACGTGGTCGACGCGCTCGCGGACCGCGTTCGGGTTCGTCAAGTCCA
>NZ_JAACYW010000852.1 GCF_015356825.1 Catenulispora rubra
GGTTGAGACAGTCGAGAAGTCGTTACGCCATTCGTGCAGGTCGGAACTTACCCGACAAGGAATTTCGCTACCTTAGGATGGTTATAGTTACCACCGCCGTTTACTGGCGCTTAAGTTCTCAGCTTCGGAATCGCTTCCTAACCGGTCCCCTTAACGTTCCAGCACCGGGCAGGCGTCAGTCCGTATACATCGTCTTGCGACTTCGCACGGACCTGTGTTTTTAGTAAACAGTCGCTTCTCGCTGGTCTCTGCGACTCCCCCCAG
>NZ_JAACYW010000853.1 GCF_015356825.1 Catenulispora rubra
CCGGCAGCTACGACGCCTGGCTCGACGGCTACGGCACCACCCACACCGACACCCTGTCCCAGAAGGTCAGCATCGCCTCCACCTGCAAGACGGCGAACTTCTCCTTCTGGCTGCACATCGACACCGCCGAAACCACCACCAGCACCGCCTACGACAAGCTGTCGGTCCAGGTCCTGAACTCCTCCGGCACCGTCGTGGGCACCCTGGCCACCTACAGCAACCTCAACGCCGCCAGCGGCTACGTGTCCCACTCCTTCAACCTGG
>NZ_JAACYW010000854.1 GCF_015356825.1 Catenulispora rubra
CATGCGACCTCGGTCCTGCGCTCCTCGTGAGCGATGGTCCGAGCGTCATTGAACACATGGTTGGTAGACGCTTCCCGACCCCCGTCGGGTTGTCGGTCTACTTGCCAGGTGACTCTTCTGACACCTCTGTCCGACCTTATTCCGGTCGGCTGGTGATAATCATCAATGGAGAGTTTGATCCTGGCTCAGGACGAACGCTGGCGGCGTGCTTAACACATGCAAGTCGAACGGTGAACCGCTTTCGGGCGGGGATCAGTGG
>NZ_JAACYW010000855.1 GCF_015356825.1 Catenulispora rubra
GAGGACCTAGCGGCCCGTACCCCAAACCGACACAGGTGGTCAGGTAGAGAATACCGAGGCGATCGGGTGAACCGTGGTTAAGGAACTCGGCAAAATACCTCCGTAACTTCGGGAGAAGGAGGGCTCCAACTGGTGATCACCCTTGCGGTGTGAGCTGGGGGGAGTCGCAGAGACCAGCGAGAAGCGACTGTTTACTAAAAACACAGGTCCGTGCGAAGTCGCAAGACGATGTATACGGACTGACGCCTGCCCGGTG
>NZ_JAACYW010000856.1 GCF_015356825.1 Catenulispora rubra
CACCCCTAACCACAGGTCATCCCCCAGGTTTTCAACCCTGGTGGGTTCGGGCCTCCACGCGGTCTTACCCGCGCTTCACCCTGCCCATGGCTAGATCACCACGCTTCGGGTCTAGGTCGCGCGACTCAAACGCCCTATTCGGACTCGCTTTCGCTACGGCTACCCCACCCGGGTTAACCTCGCCACACAACGCTAACTCGCAGGCTCATTCTTCAAAAGGCACGCGGTCACAACCCGTAACAGATAAATCTGCACG
>NZ_JAACYW010000857.1 GCF_015356825.1 Catenulispora rubra
CGACCTTGGCGTTTCCCTGCAGACTGAAGCCTTCCCCGCGCAGCAGGTCCCCGACGGTGTCGGCGCCGACCCGATGCCCGGCGCGGGTCAGCTGCTCGGCCAGGTTCCGGGTCGACTTGGTCGTCCAGCGCAGCGGCGACATCGGATCGCCCCGCACATCCGGCTCGACCAGCGCCAGCAGCGCCGGAATGAGCCCAGGATCAGTGTCGGCGAGCTTCTTGCGGCCGCCGCCGACCCGGCGCACCCGGCCCAGCG
>NZ_JAACYW010000858.1 GCF_015356825.1 Catenulispora rubra
GGAAGTGAAACATCTCAGTACCGTCAGGAAGAGAAAACAACAGTGATTCCGGGAGTAGTGGCGAGCGAAACCGGATGAGGCTAAACCGTTTGCGTGTGATACCCGGCAGGGGTTGCGCAGGCGGGGTTGTGGGACTTTCTGGTCAGATCTGCCGGTCTGGCACGGAGTAAGAAACCAGTTGTGTAGTCGAAGGCGATGCGAAAGCGCCGGCATAGTGGGTAAAACCCCCGTAGACGAAACATTGCTGGCTCCGAG
>NZ_JAACYW010000859.1 GCF_015356825.1 Catenulispora rubra
GCGCGGATGGCGTCGATCTGGGCGATCGCGCCGTCGACGAGCACGACCCAGGTGCGCCGGTGCTCGCCGGTCGCGGGCCTCGGCTTGGTCGAACACCGCTTTGATGACTTCGGCGGCGTCGTCGGCCGCTGAGGCGGTGAGCCATTTGCGGACGGCTTTCGGGCCGGGCCGCTTCTTGCGGTTCTTCTTCGCCTTCTTCTTGCGCTTTTTCTTCTCGGCCTTGGCCAGGGTGATGATGTCGTGCGGGCGGCGGGG